>NZSH01000011.1 GCA_002696705.1 Woeseiaceae bacterium
AAAAAAAATAAAAAAAAATCAAAAATTTTAAAAAAAAATAAATAAAGATTAAAAAATAAAAATATTTTTAAAATTAAAAAATCAAATTAAAATTAAAAAAATAAAAATAATTAAAAAAAATATATAAAAAATAAAGAATAAAAAAATAAAATATTTTTAAAATTAAAAAAATCAAATTAAAATCAAATAAAAAATTAAAAAAGGACAATTCAACTTCTGAGCCCGGAACGGAGACGTCGGAGGGCAAGTGGGTGGAATATTTTCGGCGAGCGGTCAGAGGGGGTCCCGAAGTGTTCATTTATGACAAAATCTCATTTGTCATTTTTCACTTTTGGACCATTTTTGGAAGAATTTTCCGGAGGCGGAACGTTCCGGAGAAAGTTCTGGGTTGTCTCATGAGACGTCAGACCCGGAAACACGTTAACTCCTGCGGAGGCCGATTCAAAGGGCACGATTATCGAAAAAAATTTCCGAAGGCGACAGGCGATTCTGATGGTGTTTACCGAGCAGCAATCAGAGCTAAAGCACTCGATACACTTCGTGGCCTGTTACCGGCAGCAACCCAGTCGAACGTTGGTATCTACGGCTCGGGACAGGCGTACGAGGCCTTGCTTCTACAGATGCGTGCAAACCCGCTGGCTGAGGCTCAGCAATACGCTGCCGCCATGCTCACAGAACTACGTAAGGTGATTCCCGCATTCTTAACCCGAGTCGACCGACCAGATCGCGGTGAACGCTGGAGTAAGTACCTAGCGGAAAACCAAAGCGATATGCAACGCTTGTCAGCGACCGTCCTCGAACAAGTCAAGCCGGAACCTCAAGACGAAGTTGTGCTGACTGATTACGACCCCGATGGTGAAATTAAAATTGTGGCTGGGGCCCTCTACGCCGTGTCACGACTGCCAGACGATCAGCTACTCTCGATAGCTCGGTCGATGTCAACAGAGGAACGTGTATCTGTCCTTCAGGCCTATGTGGGTAACAGAACCAATCGCCGCCACAAGCCTGGACGCGCCTTTGAACGAGCGACGTACCGATTCGATGTGCTGTCTGACTACGGGGCTTTCAGAGATTTGCAGCGACATCGCCTCCTGACTCTTGAGTGGCAAAACCTCACACCTGCCCATGGCTACACGGAACCCGCCACAATTGAAGAAGTGGGTGCGCTCAACGACTGGCAGAAGGTTATGACAACAACAGCCGATCTTCACGACACCTTAATTACTCGCGGCCTGGAACGAATTGCATCGTATGCCGTTTCAATGGCCTATCGAGTTCGTTTCTATATGCAGATGAATGCGCGCGAGGCTATGCACCTTATCGAACTTCGTAGCGCTCCCCAAGGGCATCCTGCCTATCGACGCGTGAGCCAAAAAATGCATAAACTCATTGGAGAGCAAGCTGGACATCAGGCAGTCGCTGCGGCTATGAAATTCGCCGATCATAGCGAGATTGATTTGGAACGATTGAAGGCGGAACGCGCTAGTGAAAAACGGCGTCAAGCTACATAAGTCGTAAAAGGTTATTCAGCCAAGAAACGACTGTACTCCTCAATAAAGGCAAGTGATTCGAATGTTTTCATCCGATCTAGAAAAAGAATGCCATCAAGATGGTCAGTTTCATGCTGAATCACGCGAGCAGCCATACCACGTGCAGTGAATTGGAGAGGCTTTCCCTGACGATCAAAACCGCGGACATCAATTTCTGGCGCCCGTGGCACACGACCCCGTACGTCTGGAATACTCAAGCATCCTTCCCAATCATCGACTGATGTATCTCCCTGGAGAGTCAGCGCGGGATTGACAATGACCGTAAGCGGCATTGGATCGTCACCGTTCTCAACACCTGCCACGAACAACCGAAGATCTTCGTGCACCTGAGGGCCAGCTAGACCAATTCCCTGATACTCTTTCATGGTTGCAATCATGTCGTCGATCAGCTTTTGTATCGGGGCAGTGGTCAGCTCTAGTAAATCAACTGGGCGTGCTCGACGCCGCAAGATGGGATGACCCATGCGTGCAATCTTCAGAATAGACATCTTCGCGATTATACGGTACGTTGGCCACGCTTTTATCGGCACATCTGACACTACTCTGGCACCAGATGATAGATAGCCAGCATTCTCCAGAATACCGCTTCTGCCCAGTCTGCAGCGCTAAACTCGAACACCGGCTGTTAAAAGAAGGGGAGCCCAAAAGACTTCTTTGCAGCTTGTGCGGCTATATCTTCTATCTTGATCCTAAACTTGCCGTGGGAACAATTATTAAAGCAACTGACGGACGGATTGTGTTTGTCCGACGCGGGATCGAACCCGGATACGGCAAGTGGGTGTTTCCTGGGGGTTACGTTGACCGAGGCGAAGAGATCGTGGGTGCCGCTCAAAGAGAAGCACTTGAAGAATCAGGTCTTCAAGTTCGGATTGACGGCCTGATTAACATCTATTCCTATCGCGGACGGACGCCCATCATTGTGGTGTACGCTGCAACCGCAACAGGTGGTGAACTCTGCACCGACGACGAATCTCTGGAAATCAAGCTATTTGAAGTCAGTGCGATTCCCTGGGAAGACCTGGCTTTTCGTAGCACTCAAGATGCTCTGCATGACTATTTGGATGGCATCCTCCATCCGTTAAATAGGTAACACCCAATTACAGCGTAAGCAGTAGTTCTGACTAATCCGCAACTTGACTCTGACCTGGAAAGGTCATGTCTTCACGAACTACTTCACTTACAGCTTGATGGACCAAATCGTCAACCGGTAATCCACTCTCGGCTTCTTGTACTGCCTGCAATTTGGCCTTGGTTGAAGGATGCTTAGGTATAAAGAGTTGGCAACAATCCTGGTCGGGAATAATCGAAATAGGGTATGTTTCGATCTTACGCGCCTCGATTGTGATCTCTTCCTTGTCAAGACCGATTAAAGGTCGAAAAATGGGCAGGTTAGTAACGGCATTAATGGTCGAAATATTGTCGAGAGTTTGCGACGCAACCTGCCCCAGCGCCTCTCCGGTAACGAGGGCTTTCGCCTTCTGTTGACGCGCAAAGTGGTCGGCTATGCGCAGCATTAGACGTCGGTACACAACGACGCGCAGAGGAGGCGGCACTCGCAAGACGACCTGTCGCTGAATGTCTCCAAACGCCACCATAAACAGACGAGAGTGCAACTGGTGCTTTGTCAGCAGCATCACGATTTCCCGAACTTTGTCCTGAGAAGCTTTTGAAAGGATTGGATAGCTATGAAAATGAATGAATTGTACGCGGCATCCACGCTTCATCATCCGGTAGGCCGCAACAGGTGAATCAATGCCGCCCGATTGGAGGCACAGCACTCGACCACTCACTCCGCTAGGTAGTCCACCTGACCCCGGAATCTTGTCGAAATAATAGAATGTGCTATCGGTAAGCATCTCAACATAAATAGTCAGGTCCGGAAGTGAGAGATTTACAGGCCATCCCTTTACCGTCTTGATACGTCCGCCTATCTCTCGATCAATTTGAGGCGAAGTCAATGGATATCGTTTGTCAGTGCGACGTGTTTTGACGCGAAAACTACTAGTTTGAGTATCGCCAAGATCGTCCAAAATAGAACTCGCAACAGCATCAAGGTCACCAGTTACGCGTCGAGCCAACCCAAAATTAGCCACACCAAAAATCCTAGTGACCCGTTCTCGAACAAGCGGCCACTTAGTCTCAACACCCAACACCATTTCAATACGACCCGGGAGTGCCCGAACTGAAATCACATTCAGATCAGCCGTCGCTTCTTTGAGATTTCTGACAAGGCGAGCGATAAACCAAGGCCTGTTTTTGCCCTTCAGTGCAAGTTCTTGGTAGTGAACGACAATCGACTGCATCGCTGATTAATATCCCTTCGGTATAACCTCGGTCATAGTTTATCAACCAAGGCTGGACACACAATCAATGAACTAGAAGTATGCCTGTCAAACGACGTGAAGCAACAGATCGTAGCTCTAGCGATCATTGCTATTCCCGCAGGATCCGTGGGAGACTCCTACCTGCTCACATGTTACGACAATCTTGGGATGCCGATGTTATTGTCGTCGGGGCGGGTCCGGCCGGCAGCTCAGCGGCTGCCGACCTTGCCCGGCGCGGTCATCGTGTCTTACTGCTCGAACGCGAAAGTTTTCCACGCGATAAGGTTTGTGGTGACGTACTTTTACCATCTCTCCAGAAACCCTTAAGTGCCATTGGAACCAGCCTCGATATTCTGGCCGGCGATGCGGCTACGATTCATGGGTGCGGATTCACTACGGCAACAAATATTCATGCAACCGGAACATTCCGCGACCGACAAGGTAACCATCAACCGTGGCGAATCTTACCTCGAGTATTATTCGATGAACGTCTGGCACGCCATGCTGAGAGATGTGGTGCCGACTTGCGTGTACGCCACTCCGTTGAGGAAGTCACTTGGGATCAACAGAAGCAAGTTAATATCGTCACAGTTCGAAATAGGTCGAGCGTAAACAACTACCATGCACCCTTGGTCATCGCGGCCAACGGCGCATTTAGCCGTTTTGGACAACGCAGCGGACTTCACCAACCGAGAAATTCTAATCGAGGCTATAGCGTTGCACTTCGGACTTATGTGCAATATCCCCAACAAGAACGAATTTTTGAGGTATTCGCAGATGCTGATCTAAAAAGGGGTTGCTGCTGGCTGGTGCCTGGCCCGCATGGAATGGCAAATGTCGGTATTGGTACTTTTGATTCACCGAACAGGCCGACACGAACCAACCTCGAAAGTATATTTCGTAAGAGAATCGGACAACGTGTCAATCTGGATGGTTGTGCCCCAATGGCAGGTTGGTTGCTGCCCGGTCCATGCCTAACTCGGCGAACCGTGACGGACGGCCTTTTATTGGTGGGTGATGCCGCCGGCTTCGTAGACCCATTTACTGGTCATGGAATACATACAGCTGTCAGTAGTGGCCTTCTGGCTAGTACCGCGAGTCACCATGCACTGCTATCAGGCATGTTTCTTCATCACCAGATGCCACTCCGGAGCTATGAGAAGGCTTGGCGGAAAGCTTTTGGAGTAGATTTCGTGTTGGGGCGGTTATTTCAGCGATTACATCACGACCAAAGGCTGTTGGATAAAATCATGCTTCATGCAGCTCATAATCATCTTTGGGCGGACGAGGTGATGAGCATCATTGGACATGCCTTACCTCGCAGTAGCGTTATGCGGCCTAGTCTTTTCAGTAGAATCATCCGAAGTCAATTAAGTAATCGCGGTGCGGACCAACAACGTATGAGTGGACCCGCAGCATGAACCTCAATTTTGGCCCAATCTGGCAGCCAGGATCGCTTTCTGGTCCTGATGGTACCGCTGAGGCTATCGCAGCGAAAGATTTTAACAACCTCTATCGAACAAGTTGCTATTTTGTTGATCCGGAACGTTATCGAGCGTTCTGTGCGCTTTACGCAATCATGCGTGTAGTCGATGACCGTGTTGATGAAGTCCTCGCCCAAGGGTGTCCCAAAGAAGAAGCCATCCTTGAACGCACGGTTTTGGACGCATGGCAGCGCCTTGTTGAAGCGACACTTAGTCAGAAAAGTCCTAACCTGCACGATCTAGAGATGTGTCGCGATCCCCGTGCTCCAGAATTATTTGATGCATTCTCACGGGCTTATAAACAATTTCCTGTAAAGCGCCAACTGTGGGACAACTTCTTCGATGCCATGGGAGAAGATCTTCGAAGAACAAGATTTGAAACATACAGCGACTTCGTACGGTATGCGCAAGGCGCAACAGTTGCACCAACCACAGTCTATCTATATCTCATTGCTTCTGAACGGAGTGACAACGATGAGGTATTTCGGGTGGCATCTGACTTCATGCTCGACTCTTGCGGTCAGAAACTAGGTTTATTCGCCTATATTGTGCACGTTTTGCGAGACCTGCGGCGAGACCTCAAGACTGGTAAAACCGGCTTGCTGTACCTAGCAGGTGACGATATGGCGCACCGTGGTGTAAACGAACAGTTGCTCGCAACCGATTTGGCAGCCGGTCGCGCAAGTCAACCCCTCAAAGATTTGGTACGTGACCTCGTGGATCGCGCACAGATAATGTTAGAAGAGGGCAAAGTTGTTGCTGGTACACTTCAGAATCGACTGAGCCCTGATCGCTTGTTCGTATTGGAGTTAATCATCCGTATTTATTCAGAAACAATCGCAAAGATTATTGCCTGCTCTTACGACCTCATGACCGAACAACATCGCTTGACAACTACCGAGAAGGAATCTCTAGCGCGTGATGTTGCTCTGGGAACACTCAGCAAGTTTTCGTAAACTTCCGAATTGAGACCCTTGTAGCGTTACTGATTAATACTGATAGCATCACAAAATGCGAGATGTCATAGCGGGTGTCGTGGCACTTTTTCTACTGTTGTTCGCAGGTAGCTTAATCACTACCCTGGCGTTCTATCGCAAGCGTTGGAAGTCAAAGCGTGACCAATTGGTCGCACGAGGACATTCCGTAATTGCAGAAATACCAATGGGCTCGAACATGACGTTGTTCAGTGAAAACGTCACCCATTTTTTGCGCGGCAATCAATCGATAGACAAGGCGTCAATAAAAGCTGTGAAATTACTAATCAATGGTTCAACCATCGCCGCACATACCTCGAAGGAGTTTCTAACAGACACCAACGCAATACCTGCAAGCGTGAAAGACCATCCTGAAGGTATCGCGCACGATCGGTGGGACGTGGTTGTCGAGACAACTTCGGACGTAATACTGATTGAATGTGGCTCAATTCGGGAACGAGTTTCTCAGGAGTTGGCAAAGAAAATATTCGACGCCATAAAGAGCAATATCAGAACACGCGACAAGCAAAAATAGGCTTGTCGAGATGTTTCATGATAAATCACAACAACTTAAGGTTCACCATTCAGGTTCTGAGACACCAGCCCGGAGATTCAGAACTCGGGCGGCAGCAAACAACAAATCAGACAGCCGATTAATGTAACGCAGCAACGGGCCTTTCACTTGACCTGCCCCAAGTGCAACCATCCGTCGTTCAGCTCTCCGACAAACCGTTCTAGCTAGATGCAATGCGGCTGCAGATGATGAACCACCGGGTACAATAAATCGACGAAGAGGTGGCGTCTCAGCTGTCAACACATCGATCCAAGATTCAAGACGTTGCACATCAGTATCATCTAATAGTGCCTTCTCAATGCCACTGGCAGTGTGGGTGTTTGGATCGGCGAGCTGGGTGCCTAAGGCCATTAAATCTTTTTGCACTGCAATAAAAATTTCGAGGATGTCCGCTTCCTGTGTCTGCGCGCACGCAACTCCGAGGATCGCGTTAAGTTCGTCAAGAGCGCCGTAGGCCTCAACTCGGGGGTCGGATTTTGCTACCCGAGATCCGTCGAGAAACCCCGTTTCACCTGTATCGCCCGTGCGTGTATAAAGCTTCATGGCACATCTATAGTACCCTTCCTTGGAGATGAATGGCTAAACGTAAAACCAAAAAGTACCGCTACCGACACAAACTGCCTGATCCAGCGCAGCGTCAACGCTTTCGACGACGGTTACTTAGTTGGTATCGCCGTTACGGACGGGATCTCCCTTGGCGCCATACTGTTGATCCGTACCGCGTTCTAGTCTCTGAAATTATGCTCCAACAGACTCAAGTCGATCGCGTAATTCCTAAGTATGAATTTTGGATCAAACGCTATCCAACGTTCGAAACGCTGTCCAAGGCTCGACTTCGAGACGTCCTCCGCGCCTGGTACCCTTTGGGCTACAACATTAGACCAAAACGGCTGCTTGCTATTGCACGTAAGGTTGTCTCATCGCACGGCGGTCAACTGCCCTCGGATGAAGTTACACTAAGGTCATTTAAGGGTATCGGCGCTTACACTGTTGGAGCAATCCTAAGTTTCGCTTTCGGACAGCGTGCAGCAATTCTCGATACCAATGTTGCCCGAGTATTGTTTAGAGTCTTCGTGGGTCGTGGTGATTACCGGAGCAGCGCACTGCGTCGGTATTTATGGCAACTGTCTGAAACCCTGTTGCCACGGCGTCATGTCTACGACTTCAACCAGAGTCTCATGGATCTAGGAGCTACAGTCTGTACGGCTCGTAATCCGCGTTGCCTCCAATGCCCCATGAAACTTTTCTGCGTCTCGGCTCCGCGATTAACATCAAGGGTTAAACCGTCGTGAAATTAACCTCATAATGCAAGTCCGGTGAATCTCAAATTTCGAATGTCTAAACCAATACCTGTCGTAGCTGCTGTTGTTCAACGTGATGGCAAATTTCTTGTAACACAACGTCAAGGTGAGGGACCCCTAGCCTGGTGCTGGGAGTTTCCAGGCGGCAAATGTAAACCCGGGGAAACACTTCGGAACGCGCTACGTCGTGAACTTCGTGAAGAACTTGACGTTGAAATTTCTGTAGGTAAAAAGATTCACATGGTCCAGCATGACTATCCTGACAGTAGACTCGTCTTGCATTTCTACCAGTGTCAAATTCATGGAACTCCACGTCCATGTCTCGGTCAGGCGATCCAATGGGTCACACAGGAAGAACTGAAAGACTTAACTTTTCCACCCGCGGACGTCAAACTCATTGAGATCTTAGGGACTAAGGGGTTATGAATGGCAGTTTCGTAACTGTTCCCGTTTGCCCGTGCGATTGGTCCTGAATTTGCACCTGCATGCCAGGCGCTGCATAGTCACGATGAACATAACCAAGCGCGATTGGACAACCGAGCGCGGGTGATTGGACAGCGCTGGTAATATGCCCAACTTCTTTTTCATTATCAAATAATTTCGCGTTCCGCATCGGCACTGTTGACGCAGCTTCCATAACCGTTAAACCGACGAGTTTTCTAGCGACCTTTCCTTGTCCTCGGTGAAGAATCCTGATGATGACCTCTTGCCCAACGTAACATCCTTTCGTCAAGCTGATGGCGCGGCCTTCAATGCCGGCTTCAAGAGGTATTGTTCCCTCATCCAAATCTACGGGAAACAGTGGCCGACCCGCTTCAACGCGGAGAATCTCAAGCACCCTTTCATCTACAGAAACCGCACCAGTCGCAGCCAATCGCTCTCGCAGTTCAGTATCAAGCGTAGTAGGTGCCCTAACATCAAAACCCACAACACCTACATCATCATTTCTCGAAATCAGTACGTGCTCATCGAGATACGATACCCGCCCTGTTTGAAAGTCGTCATATTCAAGAAATTTACTGGCGTGAAGTGACACTGCCTCTAAATCCGTCTCAGCTAGCACTGTCGCCAGTGCTGTCGCCGCATGCGGACCACGAACGCCAATTTGCGTCCAAGTATTCGACAGATCCGATATCTGTACATCTTCGCTGAAGATAAGCTTATTAAAGCGCTCAACTAGGTGGTGGGTAGTCCCAATATCAACATCTAGAAGAATGCTATTTCCAGTTTCGAGTACATTCATATCTGTAATTATTCGGCCCTGAGGCGTGAGATAGGTCGCGTAACATCCTCGACCTGATGACAAGGCCTCAATATCATTGGTGAGCAGTCCCTGCAAAAACGACGCTCGGTCGTTACCAGAAACGCCCACGGTGCCACGCGTCGAACGAACGAAATGGCCAGCGGAACAATGCAAGAGATCGTAATCGTCAGTCTTCGTCATTAGAAAAATTCACTCGGAACTGATATCCGCATTGGAGCTCCCGATTTCCGAAGGCGGAATGATATGCTGGTACCCGATGCGTCTTTGGATCTATTGTATCGTCGCACTGCTTGCACCTCCAGCACCTCTGTTTTCCATGACCAGCCAGTCAATGCCAGCACCTGAAGCAGGTGAGGCTGTCTTTAACATCTTTGTATATGCGCAACCAGTAGGCACAGAGAATGTGTCGCTCTCACGCACTGACGGCGAGTGGATAGTGAGTTCAACGGGGCGGGTTTCCGGAGCGTTAGACCTCATTATTCGACAATTTGAAATGCGCTACGATAGTTTGTGGAAACCGGTCGATATGATGATTGATTCAGTATTGGCTGGGGAACCGTATATGGTCCGAACCTCTTTCACCGAGACCGTGGCCACGAGTGAAGTCATGGAGAATGGCAACTCTGAAACAAAAAAAGATCCTGTTTCAGAACAAACGGTCGTTTTACCTGCAAATATCTTCGGCGCGTATGAAGCACTTGCAGCTCGCTTGGCAACGTCAAGTCCAAACACAATCATCCCAACCTACATCGCGCCACAAGCTGAAATAACCATCTCACTTAATCGAGTATCAGACCAACGGATTACTACGACTAGCAAGACCTTAGAGGCCCGTCGCCATTATGTGACAATTCTGAATCCCAATAATCCTTTCGATGCTGAAATTTGGACTGACAGGCACCAACGTCTTTTGCGCATCAGTATGCCAACGGTGGGTCTCGAAATCATTCGATCCGATATTGCGGCAGTAACGGCTCGCCCCCAGACTGTCGACAATGAAAACGACGAGGATCTGCACATTCCAGCGACAGGGTTTAATCTTGGCGCAACGCTGACCTATCCAAAGGACACCCAGCCAACTAACAACTCGAAATGGCCGGCCGTGATCCTGGTTCCTGGGTCCGTGCCCATGGATAGGGATGGAATGGTGTCTGGCGTGCCTATTCTCGGTCAACTCGCTGCCGGATTGGCCGATGCAGGGTTTCTCGTTGTCCGGTACGATAAACGCGGATTTGGGCAAAGTGGCGGCCGAAGCGAAACTGCCACATTGAATGATTACGCGGGAGACGTGCGTGACGTGGTCCAATACCTTCGTCGAAGAGATGATGTCAATGACCGACATATCGCAGTGGTTGGGCATGCTGACGGAGCATGGATCGCCATGCTGGCAGCCTCAAAAGAAAGACGTATAACAGCACTTGGATTAATTGCTGCTCCATCAAAATCTGGTGCTGAGATCGTACTCGAGCAGCAACAGCAAATGCTGCAGCGCATGTCCCTTACAGATGCCGAACGGCAAGAGAAAATTGCATTACAACAAGACATTCATGCCGCAGCTATTTCAGGCAGTGGCTGGGATGCTATTCCACTTGCGATGCGGCAATCAGCTGATACTGCCTGGTTCAGGAGTTATTTANCGTTTGACCCNTGGAGTGTNCTCAAAGAAACTCGCCANCCTGTCGTCATCGCGCACGGNACATTNGACCACCAAGTTATCCCAGAACATGCCGATCGACTAAGGCAANTCGCGCTTGCNCGGAGCCANCGTGCGCAAGTCAAACAGATTCGNCTCGACAATGTTAACCATCTNCTGCTACCAGCTATCACTGGNCATATTGAAGAATATGATGACTTGGTAGAACGAACGATAAGTCGAGAGNTGATTNTNGCTCTTGCTGCTGAANTTCATGNATTTTTCCNATGATGAACGTGNCATCACAGCCTAGCAGGTTCGCATATAATGGACTTACGGAGANNATCGNCNTTATGATTGGNTACGTCACCTCATGATCGTCGGAATTCCTTCAGAAACNTTNCCAAGCGAGCGNCGTGTCGCGGTCGTCCCTTCGGTNATCCAATCNNTAANAAAGGCTCGACTTGANNTTTTNATACAAGCAGGCGCTGGAGAAGCGGCTGGNTTTCNNGATACTACCTANATTGAAAGTGGAGCGCGNANCACTGAGTCNCGAGCGGAGNTCTTCNGTAGCGCGGACGTGATCTTNCAAGTTCGTACATTCGGCGCCAACGTTGAAGCTGGACGTGCAGACCTTGAACTTCTGCGACCCAAACAGATTGTNATTGGACTCTCTGAACCTCTCAGTGAACCAAAGGCGGCGCNTGAGCTTGCTGAATGCGGTGTNACAGCCTGCTCACTGGAATTAATGCCTCGAATCACTCGAGCCCAAAGNATGGACGTGCTGTCGTCAATGGCTACTGTNGCTGGCTACAAGGCCGTCCTNCTGGCTGCAGNNACTCTTCCCCGCATGTTTCCAATGTTAATGACTGCGGCTGGAACCGTAACTCCAGCGCGNGTACTCATTATTGGCGCTGGTGTAGCNGGNCTGCAGGCGATTGCCACAGCNCGCCGGCTTGGNGCAANGGTTGNTGCCTATGATGTNCGACCCGCTGTTAAGCAACAGGTTGAAAGTCTGGGNGCNACATTTGTTGATCTTCANCTNGAAACNGANGGAGCTGAAGACAAGNGNGGGTATGCCAAGACGCAGGATGACTCATTTTACCAGCGCCAGCAGGAAGCCATGGCAAAGGTTGTAGCCAATGCAAATGTCGTCATAACCACTGCACTAGTACCGGGTAAAAAAGCTCCAATACTTATTACCGAAGCCATGGTCGATGGCATGGAACCAGGATCAGTAATCGTCGACATGGCAGCCGAAAAAGGTGGTAACTGTGAGTTGACGAAGCCCAACCAAACTACAAAGCACAAGGGAGTGACGCTGCTCGGCCCGACCAATTTGCCAGCAACCGTTCCATACCACGCAAGCCAAATGTACGCCAAGAACATCACGACGTTCCTGCTACACCTCGTTAAAGAAGGGCAACCGGAATTCGACCTGAACGATCAAATCACCAACGAAACACTGGTTTCAAAAGATGGTGCAGTCGTTCACACCCGGGTCTGCGAACTTCTGAATCAGCCTCCAAGCGGTACAGAGAGGATCTCGAATTAATGGATACATTCATTCCACTACTAACAATTTTTATGCTCGCAGTTTTTGTAGGTTTTGAGATCATTACAAAAGTACCACCACTCTTACATACGCCATTAATGTCCGGATCGAACGCGATTTCCGGCATCACAATTATCGGAGCGATGTTGGCGGCAACCACACCAAATACACTAACCACTGTGCTCGGTTTTCTTGCGTTGGTGCTAGCCTCAACAAACGTAATCGGTGGTTTTCTTGTGACTCATCGAATGCTCAGTATGTTTAAAAGGAAGGATTGAGCTTTATCGATGAATTCAGCTCTTATTAATTTTTCGTACCTTGTCGCATCAATATTGTTCATCCTCGGGATCAAAGGCTTAACAAACCCGCGAACTGCAGCACGAGGCAATTTAATTGGGGCCTCGGGCATGTTGCTTGCGGTGATTACAACGTTGGCCGATCGGCAAGTATTTGGTGCAGGGCTTGAAGGCCTGACAGTCATCTTGGTTGGCGTACTGATAGGCGCCAGCCTTGGCACAACGCTAGCACTGAAAATTCAGATGACCGCGATGCCTCAAATGGTCGCGCTCCTTAACGGCTTCGGTGGCGGTGCGTCGACATTAGTCGCCGGAGCGGCACTATTTGATGCCAGTCAACCAACCGCACAAATGACTATTGCCGCTGTCATGTCTGGCATGATTGGTGGTGTTACTTTTTTCGGCAGCCTCATCGCATTTGACAAATTGCAGGAATTGATACTCCCAGGTAGGCCGATTCATTTTCCCGGTCAACAAATTATCAACCTTTTATTGGCTGTAGCAGCTGTCGGCGTAGGCGCGATGATCGTTATGGATCCAACAGCGACGCATCTTTACTGGGTGTTGGTCATTATCGCTTCAGTTAGCGGTGTGCTACTTACGATTCCAATCGGTGGCGCCGATATGCCTGTCGCAATCGCGTTGCTGAACTCCTATTCTGGCCTTGCCGCTGCCTCTACAGGATTTGTTCTTGAAAACAACGTTTTGATCATTACCGGATCTTTGGTCGGAGCATCTGGTCTGATTCTCACGCGGATCATGTGTAAGGCTATGAACCGATCATTAGGAAACGTACTCACAGGTGCGATCAATCCGAACGTGGCTGGAGAGTTCTCGGCTGATGAGGTATACGCCGGCCGAGTCAAATCAGCGGGAGCTGAAGAGGTGGCAATGCTCTTTGATGCCGCGCGACGTGTTGTCATTGTGCCCGGCTATGGACTTGCTGTCTCTCAGGCGCAACACGCTGTTCGCGACCTAGCTACCTTACTGGAATCAAAAAACACTGAAGTCGATTTTGCGATTCATCCGGTTGCTGGAAGAATGCCTGGGCATATGAATGTGTTACTAGCTGAAGCTGATGTTAACTACGACAAACTACGTGAGATGGACGACATCAATCCGACATTTCCGCAAACTGATGTGGCGCTCGTCATTGGTGCGAACGACGTGGTCAATCCAGTCGCTCAAACGGATCCATCCAGTCCGATAGCTGGAATGCCGATTCTCGAAGTCAATAACGCACGTACGGTGGTTGTCATCAAGCGTAGTCTCAGTCCAGGCTTTGCAGGGATTCCGAACCCTCTATTCGCTGCCGACAACACGTTAATGCTGTTTTCAGACGGCAAGAAAGCCATTCTCGATCTTATTGCTGCAATCAAGGACATGTAAGGCATGTGGGTGTTACGTGAAGAGAGCGTTGATGTCGAAAAAGCCTGCCAACCACTGACCTTCCGCATCATGCCAGGTAGCATGAAGACTATCGGCCGGATGCGCAATGCGGATTTTGTGATAGAACACACGCTTGTGTCCCGCATCCACTGTCGCCTTATCAATCAAGACGGGCACTTAGAAGTCGAAGATCTCGACAGTGCTAACGGTACTTATGTCAACAACCAGAAGATTCAACGTGCACGACTAGCTGCCGGTGACAAACTCCGTATCGGCCATGTTGAACTCGTCGTGTCAAACGAACCGATCGCAGACTAACAGCCTCTACTGCACGTTCACCCACCAGCAGAAATCGTCACGTATAAAATTTAGGTTAAAAAAGGATTTGTTTGACGTTCGTGGCCTATCGTAGTCTTCGGACCGTGTCCGGGATAAACTTCAACCTCGTCTTCGAAAGCAAACAGCACTTCTTTAATCGAGTTAATGAGTGTCGCGTGGTCACCGCCTGGGAGATCAGTGCGCCCAATCGAACCTGCAAAAAGTGTATCCCCCACAAACAGCATGCAGTCGGGCGTGTCCGTCTTTCCGACTTGTAGACACACACCTCCCGGACAATGTCCAGGTGTATGGTGAACGACCACTTCGTACTCACCGAAGTTTAGTGATTCAGGAGAGCCATAGAAACGATCGACGGGTGGTAGCTCATCCACATGCAAACCAAAGAGTGCGCCATGCTGTACAGCATCTTTATAAAGAAAATGGTCGTCGGAATGCAATAAGATCGGCGCCCCTAAAGCATCCTTCGCCTTGGCTACACCAGTTANATGGTCGACATGNGCATGCGTCAGCAAGATNTATCTAATCGTTANGTGCTCTCGTTCAATCACNGTTAACAANTCNCTAACTTCGTCACCCGGATCNATGACNACACCTTCCAAACTCTTTTCGCAGCCAAGAACAAACCCGTTCTTAAAGAAGGGTTCGACAGCATAAGATTNAAGAAACATNNAGATCNCCTCACAATGNGGTGGTACAAGTATAAAATGCCTANNTAGTNATGTCGANCACNNACNAGGATGTCATCACCGCTCATNCACGCATANCGGATTACGTCAGGCGAACACCNCTAGCGCCTTCATCCTGGCTGTCNGNGATTAGTGGNNGCAATNTTCAACTAAAACTCGAATCCCTGCAAATTACAAATTCCTTTAAGTTGCGGGGAGCAGTNAATGCNATCAGCGCACTCGTTGAGCGTTCGGCGAATGCCGTCCCACATGTCGTTACAGCTTCTGCCGGAAATCATGGTCGTGCCATGGCGTGGGCTGCCGAACAGCTTGAAACGCGATTGACTGTTTTTACGTCAAAGAATGCTCCGCGAACCAAACGAGATGCGATTCGTTATCACGGTGCCGACCTGCGCGACTCTGCCATCGACTACGATGAAGCCGAGCAACAGGCGAAAGCGTTCGCCTTAGAAACGCAGGCAACGTTTATTTCAGCCTATAACGATCACGATGTCATCGCAGGAGCTGGCACAATAGGACTTGAGATTCTCGAAGAATCGCCNAACACNGATCTTNTGGTGGTACCAGTCGGTGGAGGCGGGCTTTTGAGTGGTATCGCCATCGCGGTCAAAACCGCNGCACCACAAACNACNATCATTGGTGTGGAAGTTAANGCCTCGCAAGCATTNCAAAAAAGTCTCGCGGCAGGTCGCATTACTCAGNTCGAGGTCGGTGACACNATCGCNGATGGATTAACNGGCAANCTTGANCCTNAGTCCATTACGTTTGATATCGTTAAAGAACTTGTNGACGACATGATAGTCGTCGATGAAACTGCGGTGCNCAANGCAATCCGCGGNTTAGCTGCTAACGAAAAACTCATNGTTGAGGGAGCNGGTGCAGCAGCAGTNGCCGCTGTGCTCAATGGTGCCATAAAGGCTTCGGGACGNAACATCGTTCCTGTNGTGTCNGGTGCAAACATTGATTTTGAGCGTCTAATAGAAGTTCTTACCCTCGACGTAANANGCACGTTAAACGCGNNACCAATGTGTGAGATAACANTTAGGTGCNACTATTNTTTTTCGGCTTGGAAGGTCTNACCTCTACGCGNCTAACTAGNGAACGCTGGTTCAGNGACAGNACATCCAGTACTACCTGGGCGACATCGTCTGCNGCTATTTTCCAGTCAGCACCCTCCTGAGACTTACCATCATTAAACGATGTCGCNACCGAGCCCGGCATGATGTAATTGACCCGAATATNTTCATGTCGAACTTCCTGCATAAGCACCTCACTNAAAGCATTTAGGGCNGCTTTNGATGCGCAGTACGCGCCGCCGCCAGGAAACGAGTTTTTTCCNGCGAGACTACTTATATTGATCAGCCAACCTCCATTACGTTGTCGNAGATATGGGATCGCNTCTCGACANCAATAGAAAACNGCGTTCAAGTTNGTTTCAATGATTGCATGCCACTGNTCAAGTGTAAGNTCAGCCACTTTGGCAAATGCNCCTANCCCNGCGTTGTTAATNAGAATATCTACTGCGCCGAACTGTTTTACAGTGCGGTCGAAGAGCGTCTTAACTTGCNNCGGGTCGCGAACATCTGCCNTGACAGGNCAAAGACGTCCNTTATCGTTTGGTAGTTGCTGAGCAGCATGTTCTAAACGCANTGCGTCNCGNCCNCTGATAGTCACANTGGCGCCACAAGCAAGNANCCGTTTCGCAATGGCCAANCCAATTCCACTTGAACCACCAGTGACAATGGCAACTTTNCCTTCGAGTTGAGGTATGTTANTCATGTTATTAGAATANCGTGTCCTGTAAGGTTTTTGGCANAACAGATCCAGTATNATCCNGCCNAGATANCTGTANCCNATCGNATGTCAACNATAGCAATTATCGGAGCNGGNGAGTTNGGCAGCACGTTAGCTTTCACNCTNGCNCGGCGNAANCAAATCGATGCAATCAAGTTGATTGATNCGAGCGAAGGAATCGCTGCNGGNCAGGCGCTCGATATCAGTCAAGCTGGTCCNATNGAAGGNTTCCGCACGNCCATNAAAGCTNCTGGNAATTTGTCGGAAGTAGTCGNNGCNGACGTNATNGTNTTNACCCANCCAGNCAAANCATCANAANANCAGGTNANCTGTGACGAGGANTTGGNAACCGTATGCCAGCTTGTGAAATACAACCCGCATGCGACGATCGTTTGTGCCGAAGCTGATCANAGAATTTTGATTGCACGAGGCNTCAACGAAGCNGGTGTNGCACGCGAGAAACTGNTTGGGTCTGCTCCNGGGGCTCTNGTTTCGGCGCTCCGTNTCATCATNGCNGCGGANGCTGGGTGCTCTCCAAGCAACGTAAGNNTCTCAATTCATGGNGTNCCACCGGAACACGTNGTNGTGGCCTGGAGTNNTGCAACNATTGANGGTCGNCCGATAGANAACGTNTTCAANCCGCCAGCCTTAGTCCGTGTACGTGCACGTNTCGCCAACCTTTGNCCNCTNGGACCGTACGCATTAGCTTCTGCAGGAAGTTTAGTCTGCGAAGCAATCGCCACTGATTNTTGCAGGCTCGCACTCACNTGCTTTGCTGCCGCAGACAAGACNNGTNANGCTGGTNTTGTCACNGCTNCGGTCCGTTTGGGGCAAAGCGGTATTCGCGAGATAGTGNAACCAGTGCTGTCTCCTATCGAGCAAGTCCAACTGGANACTGCCTTNAANNAANCGTAGCNGATACCNTTATNNCNTANATTGCACCNTAAGGGNANCTAGNCTTAANCAGAANANANCTGTCATNCAGTAGCGGTTAGATAACTGNNCGGTCGAANACANCAGAAAAATGTTCCGTTAGAACCTGTTCAACCTCGGTTACNGAAACCATGCGTCCAAGTAATGCCGACAAGGANGTNGCTGGACGATCTTTGATGCCACATGGCACGATTAAATTGAAATACTCAAGATCNGTCATAACGTTGAAGGCNAACCCATGACTNGTAATCCATNTTGAGATCCGNACTCCTATAGCTCCTAGTTTCGCATTGCCGACCCACACACCAGTAAGACCACTAACTCGTTCGGCNNTAACCCCAAANGTTCCAGCTGTCCGAATCATNACTTCCTCAAGATCNCGCATGTATCGACGCACGTCGCATCGGTCTGGCCGAAGGTCAACGATTGGGTAACCGACTAACTGCCCTGGCCCATGATAAGTAACATCGCCTCCTCGGCCCACTTCGACCACTTNTATACCCTTTGCCNGCAAGGCAGCCGAGTCCGCCACAATATTTCCGTGANTGTGACGGGCACCAGCNCCAANCGTAAGCACATGAGGATGCTGCAAAAGAAGAAGCANNTCTGGAACTTCTCCAGCACGGCGNGCTTTCACNAANTGTTGCTGCAAAAGAAGCGCNTCGTTGTANGAAACACAACCAAGTCGACGNACCTCNANTGTCCCAGTTCCCTCTACCAATACTGCATGCGGGCTCTTAGACAATTNATTCACCCATCTGCGGNATCACTATATTGANCCNAATACTCAAACCTNNATCATTAATACAGGNAACTAAATTGATGCTNCTAAGCATGAATTGCGTCGCCGTGGGTCGCGTGTGCTGCTTCAGCAATTGCTTCTGATAACGTTGGATGCGCGTGAATTGTACGGCCAAGGTCTAAACTCGTGCACTCCATACGTAACGCCAGTGCTGCCTCTGCGATTAGTTCGGTGGCNCGGGGNCCGATCANGTGGAGACCTAAAATCTTATCGTCTTGCTCATCNGACACAATNTTTACAAACCCATCTGTATCGCCTGAGATCTTGGCTCGTCCTAGCACTCCGAACGGGAAGGTNCCAANCCGAACACGGTGACCACGTTGGATGGCCNCTTCTTCTGTTAACCCTACGCTNCCGATTTCTGGCTCGCAATANACACAAGANGGTACGTGANCGTAGTTCAACGGAGTGACCTTNCGACCAGCAATCCGTTCCGCCACTAAGATNCCCTCCGCTGANGACAGATGNGCCAGTTGCGGATGGCCAGGCCANCCGAGAGTGATCACATCTCCCACAGCAGACACACCCTGCACGGATGTTCGGTACAATTCGTCTACACGAATGAAACCGTGCTCAAGCTTTAGATCGACATCATCGGCCACAAGGTTGTTTGTTACAGGCCCACGACCGGTNGCCACGAGTAANTAAGNGNCCTCAAAGTGCTCAANTTNNCCCTTTGGTCCAGTAGCTTCCACTCTAACGTGGTCAGCCTCAGACATAGCTGCTGTCACTTTGGTATCAGTAAGNATGCGAATACCCTGCTTACGAAACGATCGCTCTAATTCCTTTGAGACCGCCACGTCTTCGAGTGGCACGAGNCGATCCATAACCTCGATTAACGTCACGTCGACTCCAAACCGTCGAAAAATNGAAGCGAATTCCACACCGACAGCCCCACTACCAAGAATAATCATTGATGGNGGCGNATGNTCGAGCATCATCGCTTGATCACTTGTGATAATNCGNTGGTGATCAATCTCAATNCCNGGAACCGTACGTGGAGTTGAACCCGTGGCAAGCACAATTTCACGAGCAGAGATGNTCTTAGATTGTCCCGTTGTCATTTACTTCCAATCGACCTGGCGCGAGAAGTCGACCACAACCTCGAATCCACTCGATTTTGTTCTTCTTGAANAAGAATTCNAGCCCTTTACTTAAATTCTTAATAATTCGGTTTTTCCTCGCCTGAACCTGTTTCATGTCGATGCTGACGNCCGCNTCTCCCAAGGTAATACCCCACGTCTTAGCATCNTGCACAATCTTAAANGCATGAGCATGCTCGAGAAGCGCTTTGGTAGGAATGCATCCCCNATGCAAACANGTGCCACCTAAAGCACCCTGTTGCTCNACGACAGCNGTCCGCTGACCCAGCTGTGCGGCCCGAATNGCCGCAACATAACCGCCAGTTCCGGCCCCGACGATCACAACATCATATTCAGACGTCACACAGAATCCTCACCAGAAAATCTGGAANACAGTTTTNATTGTAATGGCACGATTAGACTGGAGCGTGTTGGTGGTTAGATANTCCNACGTTTAGTCCCTTGAAAATAACCAAGGCTAACCGANTGGATGCGAGAGNAAATGCGCTGGCTNCCGAGCAGGTAACTCGCAGCCAGACACACTCAACAANTCTTCGAAGGCCTGANCAAATGACTCGAACTACAAGGCGAACAAANCAGGCTNGCGNNTCCAGATGCCTNCCAATAAGAACCTCAANGCGCCAGGCACTNACCCCCAGCCGACCGCCACCGGAAGTNATTTTTCCAGCCACNNCACAGACGCCTCAAGGCGTCTGTGCAGTGAAACTNTNTGAAATACCGGTTTACCCTAATATTTACTTAGGTAGAACCGCGTCCTTCAACGCCTTNGCAATCCTCGCCTTNACAACGGTCTTCGCTGGAATCTGAATTGTCTCACCGGTGGCCGGATTACGACCCTGGCGAGCTTTACGATTCTGTTTAACAAATTTTCCCATTCCGGGCAAAACAAACTCACCCGCGCGCNTCAGTTCCTTCTCTGCCAAGTNGTTTAACTCGTCAAAAAAATCTCGCGCTTGAGAACGTTTCATATCAAACTTCTCAGCAAAATGTGAGAACAGTTCAGACTTGCTCATTCTCTTGCCCTCGGCCATCGGCATCCTCCCTGACTTCAAGCGCGCCTGTTACATCCGGTCACCACCGCGCGCGCCGGCGGCAGTTGCGGAACCAATCAAAAACGCCCGTATGCTAGATCGNAGACGTTCGTCTGTCAACAATACGCATCCGAGCTCTACATACGTTATCCCAAGACAATGATAAAATCTCTATTATGCCGGATNCACCTATTGAGACCTTCCCCAACCCNAGNCCGGAGCGTGATTATGAAATTGTTATCCGGTGCCCTGAGTTTACATCCGTCTGTCCAAAGACCGGACTTCCGGATTTCGGCNAAATTACCATTACCTACAGCCCTGACCAACGCTGCATAGAACTGAAGGCGTTGAAATACTACCTCATCGAGTACCGGAACCGTGGAATTTTTTATGAAGCCGCCACNAACCAAATCTTGGACGATCTTGTGGCAGNCTGCCAGCCTCGCCGCATGGTTGTTATCGGTGAGTTCTCAGTCCGTGGCGGNCTGACCACGTCGGTAAGTGCGCGATATGTAGCCCAAAGNGGGCTGGACGGCTAGTACCGACATCCTGCGAACCGATAATTNCCCTTAGGNACACAGATGNCAGATNCAGAAACAAGGNAAGCGCTGCCTCATCAGGTGCCAATTGANGAGACCTTGGATTTGCANATGTTTGCTCCAAGTGATATTCGTTCCGTCGTCAGAGAGTACCTAAAAGAGGCTCAAGCAGCNGGTTTTGTCGAGATTCGTCTCATCCATGGTCGCGGCATTGGNGTACAACGAGGAATTGTCCAANCCGTATTGGATCGTAACNCCTCCGTCCGATCCTTCCANGACGCCCCTGAATCACATCTGGGTGCGACTGTCGTCATTTTGCACCCATCTGGCACAGAGTAGGNTTCCAATCTCAAAACGCAAGCACTAGCGACGTTACGAGCATCGCAAAAACACCGGCAGTAATGGCAACAAACGACCATTCGCCGGCCCGCAGGAANCGACTGAACGCCAATAAGGCTCGAAGGGTCGGCATTCCCACCACAATGATCANCCCAGCNTGCAACAGGCCTGCACTCACCACGNTGAACAGTCCGAACATCCAAAACAAAAGGCCGNTCACTAGGGACGCCGTGGCCACGCTCATGCCGTTCCGAAGAACNGCACTAANAATGGTTTCAAACCGATTTGTATCGTTAATNTTNGACATCACAGNCTTGCAAATAAGAACGCTGANACCGCGAGTAATGTGANTNCCAACAGTANCTTGAGCCACTTAGCTCGGCTCCATGANCCCACCCANAAACCTACTCGCGCACCAAAGAGAACTCCTAAGACGGCAGCTGCCGATAAATACNCTACAANGTCGCCGCTTACGTAGTAGGCTGGAATCGCAGCAACCGCCGTAATACCAATGAGGAAAGCACTCGTTGCNGCCGCAACGCGCATCGGCACTCCGCACCANACATTGAGAACTGGCACTGTAATAATTCCACCCCCAATACCAAGTACGCTTGCTAAATTCCCTGCGATAAAAGACACCCCTAATCCAAGCCAAACACGTCGCACCCGATAGGTAACCANTCCACCGCTTTCTTGTTCAAAGAACCGACCCCCAAGGCGTCCAGGATCCGCATCCGGATCGAGTGTGACNTTACGCCGACCAAGCCTACTAAAAATAATGATGGCACTGACAACAGAAANGATGGCGAACAACCTGAGCACTGTCTGCTCTGATATCACCATCGCNGTNAGACCACCTGTTAANACACCAACCGTGGAAGTNAGTTGAAGCAACATACCAAGTCGGAGATTCAGTAGACGCTGACTANCTTCNTNTGNTGACGCCACGCTAGACGTAGCAATGACGGTCATNAAACTTATAGCAACAGCTGTCCTTACTGGAAGTTCAAGAGCAAGGATCAAGAAGGGCACGAGGAAGATCCCGCCACTGATCCCCAACAACGAGCCGAGGCAGCCAGCCANNGCNCCGGTANCTGTAATGATGAGAATATTGAAATCGAACAAGAAGTTACCCTAGTCCCGACCTCCAGCGTGCGGCTTGAGTACAGCGTACAGGGCCGACGTGACGGGAGTCGCTACGCCAACCTTGCGGCCACGACGCATCACTGAACCGAGCAACGCATCAACTTCAAGACGCTTGCCTTGTGAAAGGTCAATAAGGAGTGAAGAACGGGTCGCACNAGGAATACTATCCATGTAATCAACAATCTTNTGCCGAATNATGTCGCTGACTGGTATGTCATGAGCGCGGGCAACTTGCTCTACCTCCCCGACAGCGTCCATGAAAAGCCCTCGGATTTCCGAGTCAGTCCACACTGGTCCGGTGGGCAACCTGCTCGCCCCGGTAAAACCTGCAAACGGCGAGAGGTAAATCAGCTTTTCCCACAGTTGTACACGTGCATCTCTGACTGCTTCCACTTCTATTTCCGCTTCTATAAGAAGTTTGCAAAGACTTTCAACCCGCTTAGATAAATTGTTACGTTCTCCGAAGACTTCACCGAAGACAATCTGCCGATGGGTTCCAGTCTGTTCAATTAGACCAGGGCTTACTACCGCTGTTGCAATGTACGTTGCGCCCCCAAGGACTGGTGCCTCACCAATAACATCAGCAATCTCATCTACACTATCGACTCCGTTCTGCAGAGTTAAAACAACTGTATTCGATCCGACCATTGCCTTTAACATTGGTAACGCACTCTTGTTGTCATAGGTCTTAACAGCGACTAAGACAACGTCAACGTGCCCAACCTCAGAGGCGTCATCAGTCGCATCAGCTCTGACAGTCAAGTCGCCGAGCACACTCCGGATCATTAATCCGTTATCACGAATAGCCTGCAAGTGCGGCCCTCTAGCCAGAAACGTTACTTTGTGGCCTGCGTTTGCTAGTTTTGCTCCGTAATAACCACCAACTGCACCGGAACCTAAAATTGCAATACTTAAAGATGCCATTACGATATTTCGTCTACGCTTGATTCCAGTCTAGAGCAAGCAACAACCTAAGTCGTTCTTGTTTTTCAAGCACTCTCCAACATTCGCGGTGCGCAATCCAAGAGTTCGATAGTGCTGCAGTAAGACATACTTTAAAAGTGAAATCCAAAAATTAATGACAACCCAACTTGATCAAATATGTTCACTCTCCACAATCAAGAAATCGCAACAAACTCGTAACTAGTTGATTAATAGCTACTTATCATAACGCCGAGCTCCCACAAACATGGGTCAGAAATATCGAATAAAGGAGCGATTACGTCCTCACATGCCTAACCGTAAGATATCCTCACATTTCCAATTTCTCACCGATTACTCTAGTCTCTTAATTTCAAGCACTGACGATAAAAGTTGTGGTCTGCAACTGTGAAGAAAAGTAATGGTAGGGATTAATTTTGAGGTTGTGAGGCATTGATCGCCAACTGGCCTGCTAGGAAAATTAGTGGGCCCGCTATCAAAACAACAATGTAACTTTGGAGGCCCTTTACATGTCGACACATCAATTCCTTCCTCTTGCTAATTACAAACAGTACCCGGAACACATAATGCGCCGTCGTGCTAAAACTTTCTATGAAGAAATCAGCGGACGCCGAACTGTGCGTGACTTCTCAAGCCAGCCAATACCGCTCAGTGTTATTGAGCATTGTCTTCGAGCCGCAGGCACCGCACCGAGCGGTGCAAATCTCCAACCATGGCATTTTGTTGTTGTGACAGACTCCACTATGAAGGCACAGATTCGTGAGGGTGCAGAGGAAGAGGAGCGAACATTCTACAGTGGTCGAGCACCTCGTGAGTGGCTCGATGCACTCGCACCACTTGGAACCAACGAACATAAGCCTTTCCTAGAAACAGCTCCCTGCTTAATCGCGATTTTCGCAGAAACCCACGGTCTACTGCCAGACGGACGGAAGGTAAAACATTACTACGTGCAAGAATCTGTAGGTATTGCCACAGGCCTGCTGATCACTGCTATTCATCATGCGGGTCTGGTCTCACTAACACACACACCAAGTCCAATGAAGTTTCTGAACAAGATTTTGAAACGACCAATACATGAACGTCCGTTCCTCTTGCTTGTGGTAGGTTATCCTGCCGAAGGCACGACAGTTCCAACCATCACCAAGAAACCGCTCGATGATTTCGTTACTTTTACGTGATCGACGTAGTCGGATCTGTGCCGTCCAATGAAGTTTTCGCAATTAAAAACTAAATAAAACGCTAGAACCGAAACCTTAAGACACTTGGTGGCTCTCCAAGTCTTGGAATCACGACAAACAGGTTGTCATACTCTTCGCTAGCAATAGCAATCGATTCGGGGTGGCCAAGTGTTTGAAGTAAACCCGGTAATGAGTTCGAATGTCCCACAATTAAAACAACGTCATCCTGGTGCATACGCTGCAGTTGTGTCACAAGCGCTTCGTGATAGCGGGTGATCGCATTATCTGAGAAGGCATTGATATCGTGAATGGGTTCCAACGATACGTTGAGCCCCAAAGAATTCGCAAGCGGTGAGACTGTATCAATCGTTCTAATATACCCAGTCGAGTACACAGCACTAACTCCGACATCTTGGAGATGACGTGCTAGTGCCTGGGCCCGCATCTTGCCTTTTGGAGATAGTTGGGGATTATGTGAGTCATCGACTTTCTCGGCGTGCCTCACAATAATAATGGTTTTTTGTGCCTCAATTGGCACAGTCATCAGTCCGAGAAAAAACATCACTCCAAGGTAATGACCTATTCTGCAAGTAAGACGATGTCTCGTCATTAGAACCTTTTCCTTTTATTCCAAGCAGTTATCACAATCGGAAGCCAATTTCTGCTAGCGAGATGCGCGAATGGGTAGCCGATTATTTAACACAAATACCACGGCACCAATCAACAACGCACCAAAGCCAGCAATGAGCTGTTCACGGGATGCCCCAAAAAGAATAATCATTGAAACCCCAATTGCTAAGATTGGCACAATGGCACCAAACGGTGTACGAAATTTCGCAGTCGGCAGGACGCCTACGAATCTGGATTTACGAAGCCGCAACGTCGCAGCACCCACTCCTGCGTAGACCACTAAACGGGCCACAGCGCTAGCCGTTGCAAGGACGACAAAAGAGCCGGATAGAGCAAGCCCTAAAGACAGTCCCGTCGTAACGAGAATTGACGTCGACGGAGTTTGAAAACGAGGGTGTATGCGTGCCAACACATGCGGTAAGTCGCCGTTCTCCGAAAGTGCAAATAGCATGCGGGACCCTGTCAGCACTTGTCCTGCATTGTTGCCAATCATCGAAATCACTGCCCCAACACCGATAATGATCGCGCCCGACGTGCCCATAAATAAGAACGCCGAATCAGCTAGTGGAGTCGCCGATTGTGCGAGCCCTGGAAGAGTACCCAGAGCAACAACGTGAGCTAATAACATTACCAAAGTGACACCAGAGACAGCTGATATCATCGCAAAAGGCACTTGGTCGCGTGGATTGGAAGACTCACCACTTGGAACCGGAATTACATCGAATCCACCAAATGCGAAGATCAGTAATAGGGCGGCAGTAGAGCCCTGCGACCAGGATATCGGCGTGAGCCTTGTAAATGGTTCGGCTTGAATAAAAAAGACCCCGACGGCAATAAAGATGATCAGCGGTACTAATTTGCTAATAGTGAAAAGGTTAACTGTCCAGGCGGCTTGTTGGATTCCTCGATAGTTGATGGCGGCCAGTATTAAGAACAGCACAACAATGAATACTGTTCGAGATACGCCAGTAGTCACTGCTGGGACATAGAAGCCAAGCGCTAGTGGAATTCCATTGGCAACACTTGCCCAACTGGTCACCCGTGTAATCCATTGCATCCAGCCAACTTCGAATCCGACAAATCGACCAAAGGCTGCACGGGTGTACAAATACGGACCACCAGTTTCCTTAAATCGGCTACCGACTTCAGCGAAGCAAAGGGCCACAAGCATGGAAGCCAGTCCAGCCATAACAAATGCCATAACGCTCCAAGCTCCGACCTGCGCTGTAACCAATGACGGCAGTAAAAANATTCCACTNCCAATGACTTGATTAATACCTACTGCGGTCAAATCCCAACGACCCANAATTCTTCTGAGGGTGACCTTTGANGATAACTTCGAAAAACNCGTTTCCATGTGGNTTCCTTATANCCGAAAGTNACNGGTCGTNTNGNTAATNGACGATTGAGCGATAGATCTCNGGATCAGTTGCGCCTTCACTGTTAATAACAAGCACCCGTGAATCAGGACCGATCTTAGCAGTCTCACGCACAGATCTTAGTGNNGNGTCATTCATGACCGCCAAAAGCGCNGCAAGACCACATGCCCCNCATGCACCTGCAACAACCGTTGGATCGCCNGCATTCGGATATGCAAGCTGACGGATAGTGTCNGCGACACACTTATCGTCAACTGCNACAAACGCNTCAAATCCATTCTCAATCACTGGCCAAACCACNGGCGAAATCTCAGCACATCGGAGACAGGCCATCATNGTATCCCGNTCGGCGACGGCCACAGGTTGACCGGCACGAGCTGATTCCAACAAGCANGGTGCTGCACTTGGCTCACAAGNGATGACAGGNGGACGCCCAGAACCATATTTCCAATCCAACCAAGTCAGAACTGCACAGGCGAGGCCNCCGACNCCAGCCTGAACGAACACCGCATCAGGTGGTTTGTCCGATGCCCACTGCAGAGATGCCTCCTCCATCAACCAACTGTAGCCAGCCATGATCCAACGTGGAATTGTTTCGTANCCGTCCCATGCAGTATCCGACACCACCTGCCAACCCCTGCGTTTGGCCTCGGNGTTAACTAGACGGATNGAGCCTTCGTAACCTTGATCAGTCACCACCACCTCAGCNCCTTCACNAACAATGGCATCAATCCGAGCNGGTGCGACGCNAACCGGCAGGTAAATCTTGGCCGATAATCCGTGCATTCGAGCTGCGCGTGCAACAGCNCGGCCATGGTTGCCNGCTGACGCACAGGCAACTACCAGNTNAGAGTTTTTCGGCTGTGCCTCAAGAATGCGTTCGAAAGCGTAGAGCACTCCCAGAATCTTGAAAGCGGGCAAGTCGAAACGNTGCGANTCATCCTTTAACCAGATTTCTCCTAGGCCAGTCACTGANGCCAATCCNGGNAATCGATAAAGCGGCGTGGGATCNTTTTGGGGTTGTCGACGATAGAAAGNCGNTACACGNTCAAANTCTTCTGGATTAATTACAACCGGCCGAGTTGTCGTTCTTNGANTTCCANGGNTANTAAAATAGCGAGACGANGNCATCTTAGTGATCAGAAGTGACCAAGNCGTTTACGTTTGGTTTCAAGGTATCCAGCGTTTTCACTAGTCGAATTAATCACNAGTGGNATTCTTTCGATGACTTTNACNTTCGACTGGNTGAAAGCCGTTACTTTATCGGGGTTGTTAGTCAGCAAGCGGACCTCACGCACTTGAAGGTCTTCCAAAACATTCACAGCAACTGAATATTCTCGCTGATCAGGCTCAAAACCCAGATGAAGATTGGCGTCAACGGTATCGAAACCCTTGTCTTGAAGGTTGTAAGCCTCTAATTTGTTCAGTAGGCCTATCCCGCGCCCNTCTTGACGAAGGTAGATTAAAATTCCTGACGATGATCTACCAATGGCTGAGAGTGCCCTNTCNAGCTGCTTACCACAGTCACATCGACTTGAGAACANCACCTCACCNGTAAGACACTCNGAATGAACGCGGACAAGTGGAGGTGGGCCTGTTTCAACAACACCTTTCACAAGGGCCAGATGCACACGGTCCTGATTGNNATCNCGCTCCTCAAGATAAGCATGCAGTTGAAATTCCCCGTAATCAGTCGGTAGACGTGATGTAACNGCTCTTCGAATCATGANCATTTTCACAGATTTGTAGNCAAACTTAATTATACGAGAGATCAACATAAACTGGGATTGAACGTAATTGACCGTCCTTGGATTGCCATGGTACGCTCGCGCCACTNTAATATGAATNTAGATCNCGGGCTTNACTGGCCCTCCTGGAGGTTTAGACTTCAGTGTCACAAGAGCAGAAACTAGATTTGCTGCAAGCCGGAAAACTTTCGGCGNAACAACTACGTGAACTTCTTACGCCGCTGCANCGAGTCGANCCGCGTGTCATCATAGGTCCACAGTTAGGCGAAGATGCNACTGTCCTCGATTTTGGNAGNAAATACCTTGTTGTCACCACTGANCCTGTCACNTTTGCTACCGATCGAATCGGTTGGTACGTCGTACANGTTAACGCAAACGACATCGCTGTTATGGGTGCTACNCCGCGTTGGTTTTTTACANCCCTGCTCTTGCCTGAACNGGGAACCACNTTTGCGATGGTTGANTCCATAATGACGGAGATTCGGCAAACCTGTGATGAGTTTGGAATTTCTGTCTCTGGTGGCCACACCGAGATAACAACTGGNCTCCAACGACCTATTATCGTTGGACAAATGATCGGTGAGGTCGACAAAAAGGATTTNATTAGAAAAACAAGTTTACAAGTNGGNGACAAGATTCTTCTNACACAAGGCCTTGCTATCGAAGGAACNGCTCTNTTAGCTCGNGAAAAACGNGANCTGCTACNGANCCACCTGTCAGNAGANCAAATCGATCAAGCTGAACAATTTCTTTTCAATCCTGGAATCAGNGTTGTNAAAGCGGCACGAATAGCTNCTAGTAGNGGNGATATTCACAGCATGCACGANCCAACAGAGGGTGGCTTGGTCGCTGGTTTGCANGAATTGGCCGTAGCTTCNGGTAAAGGNTTACGAGTCTTCGCTGATCGCGTGCCAATCTTTCCCGAAACACGTGCGATATGTCACTGCTTGCAAATTGATCCACTGCGTTTAATTGCGTCGGGTGCTTTATTAATAGGTGCATCAGCCCAAACGGTAGAAAAAGTCGCAGCAGCTCTGAAGAGAGAAGGAATTCCAGTCGGAGAAATTGCAGAAGTTGTGCCTGCCAATGATGGAATGCAAATCGAGAGTGGTGGTGCTACGTTACCTCTGATTCCTCCAGACCGAGACGAAATTGCAAAGGTTTTCGAGAGTTGACGTGTTTATGCTCTTCGCTACAGTAGATTCGTTGGCACAGCATACCGAAACCGTTTATTGGCAACGGCCAGCGGCTTGGGAATTATGGGTTGGATTTGTCTCAAGCCCATCTACTCTTTGGTCGGTTGTAACATTACTTGCGCTTATCGCCATCTGGCGACATCGNCAGAAGAGGAAAGCCCAGCGTCGANACTGGGATGAAGANGAAGCCGNAACATGGGAAAAAGANCGCAACCCATGGATACACTAATTAACTCCNGAAGATTGCAANAAGATACATNTAACNAANACTCAACTTACTGGAAAATCCTAAACANCTTAGTCAGTGGATCGTAGAACTTATCGACGACACGTTCCTTTAGCGGAATAATTGCATTGTCAGTGATAGTGATCTCTTCGGGACATACTTTCGTGCAACATTTCGTAATGTTGCAGTAGCCAATACCATCAGTTGTAGAAAGNTCATCGACCCGATCGGCAATGTCGAGTGGGTGCATCTCAAGAGCGGCNGCGTAGACCAGAAAACGTGGNCCTATAAACTCGTCGTGCTTCCGATGGTCTCGGAGAACATGGCAGACATCCTGACATAGATAGCACTCAATGCACTTACGGAATTCTTGAACCCGGTTGACATCACGCTGCTGCATCCGCCAGGTACCATCGTCACCATCNGCTGGTTTCGGCGTAAATGGCGTTATCTCCTGTTTNACCTNAAAATTCCANGACACATCCGTTACCAGGTCCNTAATCAACGGAAACGCCTGCATCGGCTCAACCGTTATGGGGCGATCAATTGGAATTGTGTCCATCCGTGTCATACACATCAATCTNGGATTACCATTGATCTCTGCTGAACANGATCCGCATTTCCCCGCTTTACAGTTCCAACGAACAGCCAAGTCGTTGGCCTGCTCTGCTTGAATTCCCAACACGGCATCGAGCACAACCATGCCTTCATCAATCTCAGTGGAATATTCTTGAAACGCGCCACNNTCTCTATTNCCACGCCAGATCTTGAGTGTCGCNGTGCTCATATTTTCTCCGCTCACTCCTTAACCTACCTATTATCTTCAATAATCTGAACTAGATCAGTTCGCAACTGAGGGATTGGCTCGCAAACCACTTGCATCACGCCGTCAGGCGCTTTTCGAATGANGATGTTTTGTTTTCCCCANGCATCATCCTTGGCAAGGTAATCTTCACGGAAGTGAGCTCCTCGGCTTTCTTGACGCATAATCGCTGCTCGAGCAACTGCCTCAGACACGGTTAACANATTCCGTAGATCAAGTGCNGTATGCCAACCAGTATTGTATTCACGATGTCCAACAACACTTACCTGATTAGTTCGATCGTTTAGCTGCACAAGTCCATCCAAGGCCNTTTGTATTTCCGTATCCTGCCGCACGATACCAACTAATCCTTGCATCATGACTTGAAGNTCTTGCTGAATAGCGTAAGGCCCTTCGCCNTCNCGAGAAAAAGGCTGAAGTGCCCGTTGTGCAATTTCGCCGACCTGGTCAGTGTTAACCACCCCGGCATCGTGCTCCTTCGCGAATGCTGCTGCATGTTCGCCTGCACGTTTACCAAACACCAGTAGGTCCGACAGCGAGTTACCNCCGAGTCTGTTTGCTCCATGCAGACCGCCTGCGCACTCTCCAGCTGCAAACAATCCAGGNACACGGGACATCTGAGTGTCAGGATCAACNCGAACACCACCCATTACATAGTGTGTCGTNGGACCAACCTCCATNGACTCCTTAGTGATATCGATTCCAGCAAGTTGCTTNAATTGGTGGTACATACTTGGTAGTTTCTTCTTGATATGTTCAGATCCGTTCGACAGTCGTTCTTTAATCCAAGCGATATCGAGATAGACACCGCCGTGTTCGGAACCTCGACCTTCCTTGATCTCACGGACGATACATCGTGCAACGTGATCGCGGGTTAATAATTCTGGCGGTCGGCGCGCATCTTTATCACCTTGGGTATATCGCCAACCCTCCTCNACGTTGTCGGCAGTCTGATGCTTATAAAGATCAGGAATATCATCGAACATAAACCGGTGGCCGTCCTTGTTCTTTAGGAGCCCACCCTCACCACGTACACCCTCNGTAACAAGAATCCCCCGCACACTTGGTGGCCAGACCATACCAGTTGGATGAAACTGAANNAATTCCATGTCAACGAGGTCCGCACCAGCTTCGTACGCGAGTGCATGTCCATCGCCGGTATATTCCCAAGAATTACTCGTAATCCTATAGGCCTTACCAATACCACCGGTGGCCAGCACTACAGAACGCGCACGGAATACACGGAAGCGTCCGCGCTCGCGGTCGTAACCAAAGGCNCCAACCACNCGATTTCCATCCTTAAGCAANTCTAGAATCGTGCACTCCATATGCACGTCAAGTCCTTGATGTATCCCGTGATCCTGCAGTGTNCGAATCATTTCGAGCCCAGTTCGGTCACCGACATGGGCAAGTCGAGCATATTTGTGCCCACCGAAATTACGTTGCAAGATCCGTCCATCAGTCGTGCGATCAAANAGTGCGCCCCAACCTTCAAGTTCACGTACTCGTTCCGGGGCCTCCTTGGCATGAAGCTCAGCCATCCGAGCATTGTTCATGTACTGACCGCCACGCATCGTATCGGCAAAATGCACACTCCACGCATCGCGNTCATCCACGTTGCCCAGAGCTGCAGCCACACCACCCTCTGCCATGACGGTGTGNGCTTTACCTAAAAGTGATTTACAAACCAGGCCAACAGAGACCCCGGAAGCCGACGCTTCGATCGCGGCTCGAAGTCCGGCCCCGCCCGCACCGATAACTAACACATCGTGTTCGTAGATTTGATAGTCCATNACTCGTAAGTNGTCGTCAATGCTTCAAATACNCGTCACAACAATCGAAAATCTGTCCAAGCGCCCATTGCACACATCCGAATATAAAAATCAGTGAAGCCAACCCACACCAAGCTCATCCACGCCCAGAGCATATGTCGTTGGTTGAGACAACTCACNCAGTCATATGTCGACTGGCGNAATCGATTCATGTGTGAGAGTTTATCGACGCNACCACCTACCAGATGACGCAACGAGTGACAACCGAAGGTATAACCACCGAGGAGGGTAACGTTAAGGANTAGTACAAGGCTGCCCACTCCGATTCCAAAACTTGTAANACCCGTGANTGGATCAGTNAACCACAATCCCTTCCAAGCATCGTANGCAAGNATCATNATGAACATCAAGGCGAGATAGAGNAAATACCGGTGTACATTCTGGATAATAAGTGGAAACGAGCGCTCACCGAGGTAAGACTCCCGAAGCTCGCCAACGGCACAATTAGGAGGATCTGCCCAGAAAGCCTTGTAGTAAGCGCCNCGGTAGTAGTAGCAGGTCAATCGAAAACCAACTGGGATACCAAGAATAAGAAACGCCGGTGACCACGGTAACCAAACAGGCCATGCCGTTGGTTTTNNACCGAGCCAAGCGTGTGACGATTCNCCGAATAGCTCNGGCGANTAGAACGGCGACAGGTAAGGCCCAGCGTGATAGTACTCGCCCTGAAACGCCGCCCAAGTCGAATAAACAATAAACAGGCCGAGNCCGAACGCGACTACCAAAGGTTGTAGCCACCAGGCGTCACTCCTAAAAGTCTCCCCGAACCGGCGGGCTGGGACCGGGATACTCACCTGAACCATTTACGCCACTCCTTCGTGTGCGCCATCGGATTCAGACACGCTGATAGTCTGCCTGCCAATTCACAATCGCCTGTTTAATCGCCNTCTGNTCGGTCAAACTGCCATCGAGCACCCTNCGAACTAGTCCAGGAAGCTCAGCATCNCTAGCAAAACGCAAGGCTACAAGGTGGGCNGTTGAAAGATCGTCAATACGCGATTTAAGGTCNTCTGGAAGAATGTCAATTAGTTTTAAGCGCATTTCGAGTCTAATGACACGNTCCTGCGCCCAAAGAGCATGTATTCTTGAAAATAAACCAATAATGATCAGAGCAANAGCAGTTAANGCCCCAATTATGGTCTCCGTGGACATCGCCGTAATGGCTCGATAAATTGACCAACCAAAATTTATTAGAAGAAGTGGCAGTGCAACATAATGGAATGGTGNAACCATACGCCCGTGGTTNCCGTAATTTTGTGGTTGTGCTTGCGACATTGGAGTACTCCTTGNAGACAAGGCTGTAACTAGATGAACATCACATTATATACATATACGAGACTCTTGGACCTANNTNCGCACTNTAGAAAATTNGAAAAAATCGNGATTGCTAATTTNGATCTTCAATTGGCGAGGTCGAAANCTTACGCGGNGGATTAAAGAATGGTGTCTTAGCCACCGTGGCATTTACTTTGTATCGGACTGCGTCGATGGTGTACTCCACTTGGACGTGATTGCCCTGTTCGCAACTATTTTTCGCTAAAGTACCAAGGGCAATTAACTTCTTCAGTGCGGGCGACCAAGTCATTGATGTTACCTTGCCAATCTGAACATTATTGTTGTAAATCGGTACAGCTTCTCGGGACGCAACCATTGGAGGTTCAGCGGGAAGTTGCGCTCGATCATACAAACGTTCGATTTGAGCCCAGTCAACCTCAAGCCCAACAATTTGACGAGTCGATCCTCTACGATACTCATTCCGAAGAGCCGTTTGGCCGACAAAACATTCTTTGTCGAAACTAACCAGCCGCCCTAATCCCATTTCAAACGGCGTATAGGATTGTGACGAAGTTAACGCCTTACGGCTACTAACAAAATCCACGTCGGTTAGTAGCAAACCAGCTTCGATACGAGCAACATCTAGCGCCAACATGCCCACCGGACGCACACCAAATGACGAACTAAGACCGATAAGCGCATCCCACACTTTGACCGCATCCTGCCATTTCATCCAGATTTCATAACCGAGATCACCTGTGTACCCAGTGCGTGACACGTCTACCGAGATATTGGCCAAAGTAGTACTCAAAACCCGAAAGTACTTCAGGTTCTGTAGATCGCAATCAGAAAGTCGACCAAGCACTTTAGCCGACATGGGGCCTTGGATAGCCAAAGCCGCCATTTCTTGTGATATATCTTCGATAGACACGTTTAAACCACGGGCATTACGCTGAAACCAGAGTAGGTTTGGGTCAGCCGCAGTCCACCGATAGCGATCTTCTGCCAACTTCGACACCGTGCCATCATCAATGACTTTTCCAAATTCGTCACACCAAGTCGTGTAAGTAACCTGGCCAACTTTTAATTTCGTCACATCTCGCGTAATCACGCGGTTAACCAAGCGCTCCGCATCAGGTCCCTTGATGAGATATTTGTACAGTGGAGAGATGTCGATTAAAGCAGCGCTTGTACGAATAGCACTGTACTCGTAGTCGTGGTGGCTCTCATACGCACTAACTGCATAATATCCAGACCAGTCACGATAATTGAGACTTTCGCATAACTGCAAGGTTCGCGCGTGCACAGCTGATCCAATGGGCACTATTACTCCTATCGCCGAAGTCTTGTTCTGACGTCCATGTCGGATTATAGAGAGTGGAAGGTGATTCCGACAAGGCCAGTCGATCGCATACAATGTCAGGCTGGAACATGGAACGAAACAGGTCGAACTTCACATTTAAACATTAACTCTTNCAATCATTGGACAAATAGCAACATGACGACNGGTAAGTATGATGCTGTCATCATTGGTGGTGGACACAATGGNTTAGTAACAGCGGCGTACCTTGCGCGCGCCGGCAAGAAAACATTGGTGCTCGAACGTCGTCACGTATTGGGCGGCGCCGCCGTTAGTGAAGAGGTCTTCCCTGGCTTCACCTTCTCTGTCTGTTCTTACGTCGTGTCTCTCCTTCGACCTGAGATTATTCGCGATCTTAANCTCCCAAAGCATGGTCTCGAAATTTTGCCGCTGGACGGCACCTTTACACCGATGCCTGACGGTGACTATCTCTGGCGGGTGAACGACCANGCAACAACTCGACGGGAAATCGCTAGACATTCCCGACTTGATGCCGAGGCCTATGAAGACTACGGCAGAACGATGATCGAGATGGGTCGNTTCGTTAAGCCGCTNCTGAGCATGACACCACCTGATCCAATGTCTTTCAACCCGCGTGCCCTTATGCAACTTATGTCAATTGGCAAGCGCTTTAGGAATTTGTCATCTGACAACCAGCACAANCANATTCAACTCATGACGATGAGCGCAGTNGATCTCCTGAATCAGTGGTTTGAAACTGATGTACTGAAGGCAACAATGGCAGCGTCNGGAATTATAGGTACGTTTCTGGGCGTGCGTTCCCCAGGCACCGCGTTTGTGCTNCTACATCACTATATGGGNGAAATTGATGGAGCTTTCCGNTCTTGGGGATTACCACGTGGTGGCACAGGGGCAATCTCCAATGCAATNGCTAAAGCCGCAAGGGAGGCCGGNGCGGAAATTCAAACGGAGGCTNGCGTTTCAAAAATTTTGGTCAAACGCGGACGTGCCACTGGCGTCGTGCTTGAGAACGGTGACTGCGTGTATGCCGATGTTATAGCGTCAAGTGTTGANCCACNTTTGACTTTTCTAAAGATGGTAGGAAGCGAACATNTACCAGACGAGTTTTCTGATGACATACGTCGATATAAGTTTCGTGGATCATCAGGNAAAGTCAATCTTGCATTAGACGCNCTACCGGATTTTACNTGTCTACCTGGTGCTGGCTCTCACCTNCGAGGTGCAATCTCGATTTCTCCGAGCATCGATTACATCGAACGNGCATACGACGATGCGAAATATGGACGATACTCTGAACGACCTTATATAGATATCGTTATTCCAAGCCTNACAGATCCGACTGTCGCTCCACCNGGNAAACACGTAATGTCNTGTTTCGTNCAGTACGCGCCATACCACCTAAAGCANGGAGATTGGGANAGTGAGCGNGAACATTTTGGCGACTGTGTTATTGACACACTCGCAGAGTANGCGCCAAACCTGAAAAATATTGTGNTGCATCGTCAAGTGCTGACACCTCTCGANCTNGAGCGGGAGTTTGGATTNACCGAAGGNAATATTTTCCANGGTGAGCTTTCACTTGAACAGTTGTTCTTCCTACGCCCAGCACCAGGCTGGGCAAACTACCAAACCCCNATCAAGANCCTTTATATGTGCGGGTCTGGAGCTCATCCTGGAGGCGGCATTATGGGAGCTCCTGGACGAAACGCTGCTCAACGNATATTGGGTAACTAAAGAGTCGANGGNGCCTGCTGATGTGCCTCANTCGATTGGAACCATATGAACGTGACACGTAACCACGCTGTCGACANCGTTATCATAGGTGGAGGACACAACGGACTGGTCGCAGCTTTTTATCTTGCTAAAGCGGGATTGAAGCCGTTGGTGTTAGAACGTCGAAGCATGGTCGGTGGCGCAGCAATTACNTCAGAGTTGTGTCCTGGCTTCCGCTGCTCCACACTCGCACACTCCGCTGGACCNGTTCATCCAAANATTATCCGCGATATGAAATTNCATCAATTTGGTGTGGAACGANTGGANCCAGAAACTTGCGCCTTCGCACCCCTTTTGGACGGGCAGCGACTTGTCGCATATGTTGACGCAAACCGCACAGTGGAAGAAATTTCGAAATTATCCAGNAAAGATGGCGAGCGTTACCAAGAATTCAATCAAAGCATTCACCAAATAGGTGACTTGCTCAGGGATATCCTTTGGCGTACACCACCGTCAATCGAAACGCCAACGTTAACCGACGCTTGGCAATTCCTTAAAACAAGCCGTAAATTTCGCGCCCTCGGTCGAACTAACGGATTCCGTCTCCTGCGCTGGCTACCCATGTCTGTGGCCGACCTCCTCACCGAATGGTTTGAAACGGACATACTAAAGTCCCTCCTCGCAGCACGTGGTATCTATGGCGATTTCCGTGGTCCCCGTTCAGTTGGATCTGGTGCAGCCTTGCTACTGCAAGCAGCGCTTAGCGATCATCCAGTCGGGTCAATCCATGGATTCCAAGGTGGTCTTGGAGCCCTCACTCAAGGAATGGCAGCAGCAGCCGAGGCCGCCGGTGCGACAATTCGTAATAACGTTGAGGTCACACGAATCACGGTGAANTCCGGTCAAGCAGTTGGTGTTGTTCTTGATGACGGAGAAGAAATTANNGCCTCNACTGTGATTTCAAATGTTGATCCAAAACGCACATTNCTNCACCTTGTCGATCCAGCCAANCTTGANCCGAACTTCGTCACNAAATTACAGAATATTCGGACTCNCGGCGTCATGGCGAAAATCAATTTGGCGTTAGATGCACTGCCTGTATTCACGGCGTTAAACACAGCAACGAAAACCGAGGCNGCCTCAGCATTATCAGGCCGGATACACATTGGGCCAGACCTGGATTATCTTGAGCGAGCGTTTGATGCATCGAAGTACGGTCGCTATTCAGATCNTCCGTACATGGACATTACTATTCCGACNCTCACCGATCCCACACTTGCGCCANCTGGACACCATGTGTTNTCTATTTGCGCCCAATTTGCNCCGTANCAGCTTCGTGANGGTAATTGGGATCAATCACGNGANCCNTTTAAAGACGCTGTNCTCGCTGAACTTCGGCATTACGTACCAACACTCGANCAGCACATCGTCGGCCAGCAGGTTTTGACACCGCTCGATTTTGAATCAACTTATGGAATGACTGGCGGTCATATTTTTCATGGAGAACATGCGCTCGACCAGTTGTTCAACCTGCGACCACTCCCTAGCTTGTCACAGTACCGTACACCCATGCGCCAACTATACCTCTGTGGAGCAGGTACACATCCTGGTGGAGGTGTGACGGGAGCCTGCGGCATGAATGCAAGTCGGGAAGTCTTAAAAGACCGTCGAAAAAGNTCCTAAAGTCTGGTGCTACNTAAGAGGCTAAGNCTACAATNAAGAACATTTATCGAGAGGAAAGGTAGTGGCAATGGTAGAACCGACCCAAGACCAGAAGATCACCTACGCGACAATGAGCGCAGACCAGATGAATGATCTGCATAACGGNATTGACCNGGCCATCGAACGAATCACNCCGAAGTTCGGCCAGACACACCCCATGTANATTGATGGACAAGCCATCGAATCAGCTGAACAGTTCGATGATGTCAGNCCGATAGACACNCGACAAGTACTGGCACGCTTTCAGACTGGCACTGCCGATCATGTTCGTGACGCCGTACGTGCTGCGAANGCTGCGGCAAAGTCNTGGAGCGCNAAACCTTGGGAAGAACGTGTGGCNGTGGTGCGCAACATTTCTGAAGGCATTCGTAANAACCGATGGGACTTATCAGCATGGATGGGTTANGAAACTGGTAAGAACCGGCTTGAATGNGTTGGTGATATCGAAGAGTCAGCCGACTTNATGGCGTATTACTGCAGNCAGATGGAAGCNAACGCTGGCTTCGCGCTGAAAATGGACGCACTGGGACCAGANGAGGAAAATACAAGTGTCCTTCGNCCGTATGGAGTCTGGGGAGTAATTGCACCATTCAANTTCCCCATGGCCTTAGCAGCCGGNCCNATCGGNGCTGCNTTGGTAACAGGTAACACTGTAGTNNTGAAGCCAGCAACCGACACNCCATTACTCGGNATCAAGCTGTACGAAATTNCNACGGCAGCCGGATTACCACCGGGGGTNCTCAATGTTGTCACTGGTCCTGGTTCCACGGTTGGACAGGAAATCAGTGATAACCCAGGCATCAACGGTATTGTCTTTACCGGTTCAAANGAAGTCGGCATGTTGCTGGCAAGTGAAAACGGTAGACGACAGACNCCACGCCCAGTNATCACAGAAATGGGAGGNAAGAATCCAGCAATCGTGATGAACTCCGCTAATCTCGAAAANGCNAGCGAAGGNGTTTGGCGNTCGGCCTTTGGCGCCCANGGACAGAAGTGTTCTGCATGCTCTCGNGTGTATGTCGCAGCGGANGTAAAAGATCGNTTCGTTGAGCTNTTNGTCGAAAAAACAAANCAAATNACTGTTGGCGATCCAATGGANCGGAATAAATGGCTNGGTCCAGTGATNAACGAACAAGCGATCAAGACNTACGAACGCGCCNTTGANGAAGCCAAGCANGANGGTGGNCGGATTCTTACGGGAGGTAGACGCNTCACGGAGGATCCATTACGGCATGGATATTTCCTTGAACCCACGGTGATNGACGGACTCCCGTTGGATCATCGACTATTCGTCGATGAGTTNTTTGTGCCACTCACTGTTGTCGGTAGCATCGCGTCACTCGATGAAGCNCTCGAACTATCTAACCAGACTGAGTACGGCTTGACAGCNGGAATCTTTACAGAGGATGAAGCAGAAATTGCNCAGTTCTTTGATCGGATCCAAGCGGGTGTTGTGNATGCCAATCGACAAGCTGGCGCAACCACTGGAGCTTGGCCCGGCATCAATCCCTTTGGCGGTTGGAAAGGTAGTGGATCGTCGGGTCGCGGCGCTGGGGGCGCCTACTATGTCCAACAATTTCTACGTGAGCAGAGTCGCGTGCGGATCCGTTGATACGCCATTAAAAAAAATGAAAATGTATGCAATTGAGTGAGTTACCAACTCCACAAGTCCTGATCGATCGGAAAAGGCTTGTAGCTAACATCGGTCGGATGCAACGTGCCGCGACGGACGGAGGCATCGCGCTACGACCTCACACTAAAACCCACAAGAGTCCGCTTATCGCCCGCTGGCAACTCGACCACGGCGCCCAAGGCATCTGCTGCGCTAAACTTGGTGAGGCTGAAGTTTTCGCAGATGCCGGTTGTAGTGACATTCGTCTTCCCTACCCAATAAATCCATCAAACGCGACCCGTTTGGCTGCACTAATGGATCGCGTACATCTATCAATCGCCATCGATCACCTACGTGTCGCTGAGACCTGGTCACAATTTATGGTGGAGCATGGGAAACAGCTCGATGTGCTAGTTAAGGTCGATGTTGGCTTTCATCGGTGCGGTATCGACCCTGATCTGCAAACTGCGGTCAAGTTTCTCCAGCACACGGCATCGCTTCAAGGTCTTCGTCTTCGCGGATTACTCAGTCACGCCGGACACAGCTACAACGCGAAGTCGGACGACGAACGCGTAGCAATTGCTAGAGACGAAGCAACCACCCTTAGAAATTTAGCGAACGAGTCTCGCCGTGTTGGTGTTGCGATCGATGAAATTAGCGTCGGTTCAACCGCAACTGCACTTTTTAGTGCTTCAGAAACTGGATTAACTGAATTACGCCCAGGAAACTACGTCTACTACGATCGGAGTCAGGTCGCGATCGGTTCAGCCACACTTAAGGATTGCGCCTTGTCGGTTCTGGCGACCGTTGTTTCAAAACCGGCTGAAGATCGATTAGTTCTTGACTGCGGAAGCAAGATACTCACCTCAGATACAGGACGAGGTAAGGTAGAACCGAAAGGTTACGGTGCAGTTTTCACAAAACTGGAAACGACCACTCCTGATGACACCTTGTTTATCGATCGCTTGTCAGAGGAACATGCTGTGGTAATGGCCCAGAATGGCTCCAGTCGGCTTGAACCTGGAGACCGTGTGAGAATCCTTCCCAACCACTCTTGTGTCGTATCAAATCTAGTTGACACCGTCTATCTCGTGGACGATTTGACTATCGTTCAGAGCATTCCGATCACTGCCAGAGGAAAAGTTACCTAGTCCTAACGACTCGCAACTGTTTTCTTGGCTTGTTTGACCCGCTTGGACTTGCTCTTTCTACGGCGCCGGCTAATACGAGAGGAGAGCGCTTTCAACGTATCCTCTTTGCCGAGCACTAGAAGTGGTTGGTTAGGTTCACCAAGTAGATTATAAAAATCTCCCGAAGCAGTTCTCGCATAGATGTCACGCCCGTCGGTAAGCAACGTCACTTTATCGCCGTCGCCAATTGCATCGTAAAGTCGAACACCGAATCGGCTTTTGAGAAGATCAAGCAGAGTACGGATCTTGGCAATAGAAAATCCGCGACGTCGGAGGTCCGCAAGAACCAAAAGCTCGTACAACTCAACCGGCGAATACCTGCGTTCAGTAAAACCTCCGGCTTGTGTAGGGCGTGAGGCGACCGTTGGCGAAAGTAGTTTCCGCGCATCCCACCACTGCAGTTGTCTGGCAGACAACCCGGTGAGAGAAGCTACTTCGCGAGAGCTATAATTTTTCTTCAGTTTTACGCTGCTCACTCCAACTCCCAAACAAAGTGGACTAGGTCAGCATACTAGAGCCAAGACGCTGATTCGACCCTACGACACCACCTGATTTGCAATTCGCGCTCCATCAATATCTTTTTGGGTCAGACCGCCGGCTGAATGTGTTGAGTACGTCAGTTTAACTCGCTTGTACTGGATCGTAATGTCAGGATGATGGTCGACGGTTTCAGATTCGAAAGCAAGTCGTACCGCGAATGTAATCGCACTAGGAAACGAGTCGAAGGTAAATTCCTTTTGCAGTGAATCTTTGACACGTTCCCAGCCTGGTAATTCCTTGAGTTGTTCATCAACTATTGCATCGGAAAGTAAGTCACTCATGATAGGGATAGCTCCTACTAGTAACACAAACAGCACGTGTTAATATGTAGCTTGGTCAGAATCGTTCCATCATAAATCATGGAAACCAGTATCGCGCACAAATCCTGTTGAGTTGCTGAAAATCATTCCTTTCTTGAAAGGTTGAATTCTTTAACATGCAAACATTTAAGAACCTGTTCACTGTTACAACTTCCATCATTCTGTTTGCAGCCATTCTTGTCGGACAACAGCCAAACAAGGAAGAAGTGCCGGGTATTCGAAACTTTACTCAAGTTGATGCCACAACCGCCTGTGCCGGCGCAACCTCGCCTGAAGCTATCACCGAACTCAAGCGGCGTGGATTCACATCCATCATCAACTTCAGAACAGAAAGTGAAAACGGCGCTACCGTGGAAGCTGGAACACAAGCAGCTCTCGCCGCTGGTCTTAAATACTTTCACATACCGTTCCGAACAGCGACTAAAGAGGCTGCCGACGAGTTCCTCAAAGTCGTGTCTGATCCGGCAAACCAACCGGTTTTTATTCACTGCGGCTCCGGTAACCGCGTCGGAGGGATGTGGTTAATTAAGCGTGTCCAACTTGACGGTTGGGACGTCGAAACCGCCACGACCGAAGCGGAAACAATCGGCTTGCGAAGTCCGACGCTTAAGGAGTTTGTGCTTAATTACGTGCGCTAGCTAATTGAATTCTATTAGGTATGGTCTAACTCATTATGTCCACCGACACATCC
>NZSH01000005.1 GCA_002696705.1 Woeseiaceae bacterium
GGCATTTTGCAACGCTGAAAAAGCTATCTGTTGCGAGTTTGGACTGAAAGCAGGAGATTCAGGTTCGTCGACCATTTGCATATCGAAACGTCGCTCGATCCGACGAGTCAATACATTACGTACAATTAAAGTCTTGTGCTTACCTTTTCTAACAAAGTACGCCAAATTATCACCGGTAGGTGACCATGACATCCAGGGCACCGTAGACCAGCGGGCTCCAGGGATTGAGATGTAATCGTAACCGTGATCCTGTGAAAAACCTGGGGTCAGATTACGAATAACCGATCCGTCTTGAATGGAGATCAAAATAATATCCAACTCTTGATCTTTGCGGTTTGTTGCGACGGCTGCCAGCAACTCGCCTGATGGCGATGGTTCAATGCTGTAAGCCGCCACATAAGACGATTCACGAGGGTCTGGAGCAAGGTTGCGACCGTAAACCTCAGGACGTTCTTTGTCTCGAAATGCAAGAAATCGGTCTCTGATGTATTGTGAAAATTCACGATCCCAGTCTTCAGCGGTCAAGTCTGTTGCTTCCATGTAGGGGTCACTACCGCCGCCAATGACATTTGAACGCAGCGCGAATAAGAATTCTCGGATTCCTTGTTTTCCCCAGCGTGATTCCATGAATTCAAAGGCCGCATGACCGAGATTGTACGGAAGTCGAGGACTGGTAAAACCAAAGAATTCATCAGGCACAGTCATTCTTGGGATAATGTCCGCAACAGCTGCATCTCGGACCATCATTAAATCAAGGGGGTGCCAAACACCTGGGATGTAGTCCGCAAGTCCTTCGGCCACCCAAAGCGGCATACTTTGCGAGAGGATCGATTGAGGGATGATATCGAACTCAAATATATGAGTGAGTTCGTGCACTATTAGTCTGTACAGTTCGTCNGGTGGTTCATCNATTGGCAATACCATTCGGTTNCGGAGCGGTTCCGCGAATGCNGCGATGCCTTCAGGGATATCGGCTGGTAAGACNTTTTGCTGCTGGAATTCGCTATGTGTTTTGAAAAGTACAAGCGGAATCTGGAAGGCTAAATCGTGCCTTAGNTCCGAACTTACTAATTGGTANGCGCTTTCGGCATAGCCAGCAANGCGNTCAANATGTTGCTCTAGTTCGGGGTAATAANAAATTTCGAAGTGGTCGGTCGNATAGATGTGCCATTTGAANTNGTCGTATTTGACACGGTTNTTTCCATNGTAAGGAACGTACTGCGATTGTGCATTANCAGCGGTGANTTGGCCGAANCCCGTAAAGTACACAAGNATAAGGATGCCCAAGAATGNGAGCAGGTGATTACCCTTGCGGTTCTGCATCAGATTTTCCTCANNTATGGNCGGTTAAAGGGATAGTNAACTCCGACATCTTACAGCGCNNGAAGAGGCACTGCAATGGTTGNGCNTTTTGCTCTTAATNCGGACATTTGGNCGNGANNCTGAGTTNCATTTTCGGTNAAACACNGTGAACCNGAAGCTNTTTTTNNACAAACTGAANGGATGACTGCTGTTTGGTTTCTGTGGNTCTAGCNCTTAGCAATTGGTCGAGAGGCTTGTGATTATGAGGCTGGTCGCGGTAATCTGGTGCGAAANGGAANGGCTAACTGGAACCACCAAAGAACATCGATTAGGTGAACAATAACNAGATTTNTTGCATGTTTCAGTGACNNTGAAAGTATTGGTTGGACTGGCCAATGTCGGCTGAAAAATTTANTCTAAGGATNCGACCATGACTTGGCGATGGATTACTGCGAGTGCAGGTGCANTGGTGCTGGCGTCATTAACGGTTCCAGTGTTTCTTGGTTTCGATATTCCANTGGCGAGGTCATTGGGNACCAGCGATGTGACTGGTGCCACGTGNGANCCTGATGCNCGACCGAGTGATTTAAGNTTTACCCTTCAGGATATGAACGGAGATGAAGTAAAGCTTTCGTCCTACGAAGGCAAGGTNATTCTTCTTAATTTTTGGGCGACTTGGTGTGGACCTTGNAAGGTTGAAATTCCTGGTTTCGTTGAACTNCAAGAAGAATATGGTGACGAAGGATTGGTCGTGCTTGGTTTGTCAGTTGATGACCCGATTGAGAAGCTTAAGCCGTTTGCCGATGAATATCAGATTAATTACCCNATTCTTGTTGGCCTAGGNCGTCACGATGTTCAAGATTCTTTTGGTCCNGTGTGGGGCATCCCGNTNACNTTTTATATTGCACGTGATGGNACGCTTTGTAAAACNCATACAGGACTTGTTACTAAGGAGCAGGCTGCACGGGAAATTCGTGCCTTACTGTGATTNGTGAAATGGCAAAACTTGATTCCGAAGTCACGCTNGACTGTCCNTTGTGTGGNTCGCTTCTGACGATAGANCTCAACCTTAGGCGNATCGTGNCTCATGAAGAGCCTAANCGTNCCNATAAGCGAGAATTGAGCGANGCAGAGCGCATACTTGCTGAGGAGGCGGCTCAACGTGAGGCAGCCTTCGAACAATCAGTAAGTGAGGAACGAACTCGAGGTGACGCGTTATCTAAACGATTTGAGGAAGCACTTCGACAAGCTAGTAAGGAGCCAGTGACTCGCCCAGAACGNGACTTCGATCTGGACTGAGGTTTTCTTTCCTGAGCGTNTAANCTGCGTTNGTGAACCTACCTNTTAGANTTTTAGGGACGNATTAGTNCAGTAGTTTTGGTTACACGTGGCCACATTTCTTTCCGAACTCTANTTTCTGAATAAATGTATCTGTTAGCGGTCATCACTTACCTTGGACTCCTTGTGGTTGGTAGNATCTGGGGAAGTCGCAAGATTCGNACCGGAGATGACTTTCTTGTAGCTGGTCGAAGCTTGCCTGCGCGCGTACTTGTATTTACCTTGCTTTCGACTTGGATTGGGTCGGGNAGTTTATTTGGAGGTGCAGGCCTAGGTTATCGTGTAGGGTTTCCAGCACTTTGGCAATCAGCTGGGGCCTGGGTTGGAATTNCNCTTATCTATTGGATTGCNCCACGTGTTCGNAANATTGCNCAATACACAGTNCCAGACATTCTTGAACTTCGGTACGGTCCAGCGGCGCGAGTATTGGGCACAGTGACCACCGTAATAGCCTATTCGACAATNGCCGCGTATCAATTTCGTGGCGGTGGGAGGTTGTTGGAGTTACTGGCTGGTGTTGATCCCANGACTGGCGCCTTAATTACGGCAATTTTCTGTGTAACCTATACCTCNCTGGCCGGCATGCTCTCGATTGCCTATCTAGATGTGGTTAATGGCTCGATCATGGNNATCGGTGTTGTGCTNGCTGTGGGTTNTCTTGTGGGTGATGCCGGTGGTTTAACGGTCGCGCTCAGTCAATTGAGACCTGANCAGGTNTCCTTATTTGGTTCCCTCTCACCACAAACAGCTCTAGCGCTTTTCTTCCCAACAATGTTTTTACTGCTTGGCGAAGCGAACATGTACCAGAAGTTTTTTTCAGCGAAAGACGCACGTGCCGCNAAGATGGCAGTGGTTGGTTGGATTGCTGGCACGGTCATCGTNGAGACACTTATTGATTCGATAGGAGTCTTTGGTAGTCAGGTGATACCGGGATTAGGNACAGAGGCTTCTGAGGCGATCGTAATTAGTGTAGCCTTGCAAGCGCTTCCCACANTTGTAGGTATTGTGCTTGTGTGTGGNGCCTCTGCCATTNTCGTATCAACAGCAAACAGCTTCNTGTTGACCCCTGCAACTAATTTAATGCGTGATGTCTATCAAAGATTTATTAATCCAGATGTCANTGGCNCCCAAGTGCTTCTTTATACACGCTTAATGGTNGTAGTCCTCGGTGTGATTGGTTATGTTGCAGGTAACTTTTTCCCNACCATACTGGCGATGGCGTTATGGGCGTATACGATGTACGGAGCGAGCATCACGCCGGCGTTGTTGGCGGCTTTCGTTTGGCCTCGTGCGACTAGNCTGGGTGGNGTAGCGTCNATCGGNATGGGNATTATGACTACTCTTGTGTGGGAGATCATAGGCATGGCACGTGCAGTGGACGGTGTAGCAATNTATCCNTTTGGGTTCCAAACNATATATCCGGCGCTGACCTTNTCGATTNTTACGCTGATAAGTGTNAGTTTAGTTACAAGCCGNGTTGATAGTTAATAGAGNGTCGATGTTTAAATNATGAATNTTTTACTGATTTCNACCTATGAGATGGGTCGCCAGTCGTTCGGANTGGCATCGCCTGCTGCTTGGCTTCGTGAAACAGGNGCNGTAGTTACGTGTGTTGACGTGACGCGTCAANAGTTTCCAGAAGCATTTGCTGCGACGGCTGACTTAGTAGCTTGGTATCTNCCGATGCACACCGCCACACGACTAGCGGTACCATTNATACAAAAGGTGAAGGCGCTGAATTCTCNNGCACATTTATGCTGCTACGGTCTTTACGCCACACTNAACACTGATTATCTCACTGGTTTAGGTGTCAAGACGGTACTTGGCGGTGAATTCGAATCNGACCTAGTCTCGCTNGTGGCTCACTTGAATGACAAAAAGGACGCNAGTTTGCCACANACCNNTGGTACCNAGTTGTCTCGTNTGGATTTTCGNGTGCCGGACCGAGAAGGTTTNCCAGCGCTATCTANGTATGCGTCTCTNANAACNAGTGACGGATTGCNNCGGGTCGTTGGTTACACAGAAGCCAGTCGAGGTTGCAAGCATCTTTGTCGGCATTGTCCAATTGTNCCAGTTTACCNGGGCCGGTTTCGTATCGTGTCNCCTCAAGTCGTCTTAGCCGACATTCGCAATCAGGTTGNGGCCGGCGCTCGCCATATAACTTTCGGTGATCCGGACTTTTTTAATGGTATTCGGCACGCCATGTCAGTCGTTGAAGGATTGAACAGGGAACATCCTGACATTTCCTATGATGTGACCATCAAGATTGAGCATCTACTCACTNATGCCGATTGTCTCCACANATTACGAGAAACTGGTTGCCTGTTTGTCACNAGCGCGGTGGAATCACTTGACGATAAGGCGTTACTTGCGCTCGACAAGGGTCACACNAGGGCCGATTTTGAGAAAGCGGTTCATCTTTGTGCGGACGCTGAGCTTGCCTTGGCGCCGACGTTTATTGCTTTCACNCCTTGGACGACTTTAACGAGTTACTGNGAACTATTGGAATCCATTGCAACGCTTGGGCTCATTGATGCCGTAGCACCGATCCAGCTCGGGATACGTTTACTCATTACAAGGGAATCACGGCTGCTTACGCTACCAGAAATAAAGTCTCTTATTGGCCCATACGATTCTGAGCGCCTTATCTANCCTTGGTTGCACCCAGATCCACGTGTTGATGCACTACANGANGCTGTCATGCAGCTTATTGGGANCCGCCTGTCAGNATCCCGCTCTGAGATTTTNGACGCCATTTGGACAATTGCNCACGNACGATCCGGTTTACCNATTNCTGATATCACTCACAGTGCACCAATGANNCAAGNTCGGGCCGCTGTCCCGTACCTTAATGAACCNTGGTATTGTTGAGCAGAACCAACCCAGGAGCAGGTAGCTCTNGTCTAAGTGATGTTNATCGGTGGNAANTAGTTATGCAGAAACCTCGCATTCTNATNGTAGCNACCACCACNGGTTATCAGGTNCGTGCNTTTGGTGAAGCTGCAGAAAGGCAGGGGGTCGAGCTTGTCTTCGCTACAGATCGATGTTTGACNCTTGATGATCCATGGCGTGANCATGCCATTCCGATTCGATTTCACGAAGAGGANGTGTCANTCGCACGCATTCTGGANATGGNTTCATCCAGCGCGGTTGACGGTGTGCTGGCGGTTGGCGATCGACCAGCGGTGTTGGCNGCCTTGGTGACCGACAAGCTTAANCTCGCTGGACATCCATCCGANGCAGCGANAATAGCCAGTAATAAAGAANTATTCCGGAAGTGTCTCCTTAAGGCTGGCTTACCCTGTCCGGNTTTTAAGGTGGTNAGGGTNGACGACACAGGGGNCGANTTGGACAACCATCCTGATTTTCCGTGTGTGGTGAAGCCCCTTGCGCTTTCCGGTAGCCGAGGNGTGATTCGAGCCGACGATACCGAAAACCTTNAGGCAGCAATTACACGTATCCGTCTATTGCTGTCTCAACCTGATTTACGTGTTCAACAGGATGAGNCCAATGATGCGATTTTNATCGAGGANTTCGTAGNGGGTANAGAGTTTGCTTTGGAAGGAGTGNTCGAANCAGGGAAGTTACANGTNATGGCAATTTTTGAGAAGCCGGATTTACTAGAGGGTCCNTTCTTTGAGGAAACGATTTACGTAACGCCGCCNGAGAGTGTGTTGGCAAACGAAGANCGTATGGTGGCAGCTGTGGCCAATGCCGCGAAAACAGTTGGGTTATACCATGGTCCTATTCATGCAGAGTGTCGTGTGGATGGAGATAAGATAGTTGTAATCGAGATGGCGGCTCGTCCCATCGGNGGCTTGTGTTCANGNGCGCTCCGATTCGAAGACAAANACTCAAATACCTACAGTTATGAAGAAGTTCTGCTTCGCCATGCAGTTGGCGACTCGATAACTGGTTATGTCCGCGAACACTCGGCTTCTGCGGTAATGATGGTACCCATTCCGGTTGGAGGTCGTCTGTTGAGTGTTAGTGGAGTGGAGCGCGCTAAGAGTGTGCCAGGCGTTGAGACNGTTANAATCACAGCTAAGATCGGTCAGGAGTTAGTCCCGATACCAGANGGTGCAAGTTACCTAGGATTCATCTTTGCGAAGAGCGAACGGCCAAGTCTNGCGGTAGAGGCNGTCAGACATGCCCATGGCANGCTCNGGTTCGAGATCGCACCGTCGCTATCGCTTTATCCCTTAGCCTGTTCAGGTACGTAATCCGGTGGTAGCGCTGAGCCTTCACCGAAAAAGAAATCTTCCATCTGNTTAGCTACCAGTTCCTGAGCTTCNTTCTGCCATGGCATTAATCGGTATTCGTTCAGGATCATCTTCATACGTTCTTCCCACATTTTCCATGCTTCGGCAGAAACCTTTTCGAAGANCTTCTTACCAAGATCACCGGGCCACGGTGGTTCGTCGAGNCCGGGAAGTTCTTTTTGNAATTTGACACACTGCACGAGACGTGGACCATCACTTGNTGTCATTGNATACCCTCACAANATTTATTANCACTAATGTATCTTACTGGAAGATGTTGAGATTGNAANNGCCGCNCCTTCGTAANTGGCTCTCACAATCCGTTCTACCTCGACNCGAGCATCATTGAAACAGGCGCCACCCCCTAAATCGGTTAAGGTGTCGGCGACCAGTGCATTACTGGTAGACCCGTTGAACGTGTTCTTNTTCCATAAACCTTTAGGTAGGCATACCGTACCTNGTCTTANAGTGTCCGTCAGTGATACTGGGCATTGCACTTCGCCAAGTCCATTNAACACACGAANTGCATCGTCTTTCTGGATACCGCGTGCTTGGGCATCATCCGGATGCATTTCCANNGGTGCTGCGCGTTCNACAAGTTCNCCAAGNATTGAACAGATGGTTGAGTTNCTNGCCGGTGAAATAAGTGTTAGTGGAAAGTCATTCTCAGAAGCGTCCTGATAACCGTAAAGACCACGTGGAGCTTCTGCGTCTAACTGTTCTGAAAATAAATTAATCTTGCCATCNNGCGTTCTTGGTTTTACGTCAACAAATTGNACGGGCCTAGCATTTATAGAAGAGCTTNCAGAACCGTGTTCTAGGANGTTGTCTCGAATATNGNCNGGCATCGTGCTGGTTACNCGCANTAACGCTTCTGCGTCAGTCTCGGTCTCATCGAGTCCAAGCCGGCTAGCTAATTCACTGAACACTTCNACGTTGGGACGAGCATCACCCACACTATCAATAACAGGACGACTCATTTGNAGNGACATNTCGCCGTAACTGTTAACGAGNTCGTAACTCTCAAGAAATGTTGTTGCAGGCAGAATGATATCTGCGAATGCGGCNGTATCAGTTGNGACTTGATCAAAGACGACNGTAAANAGATCTTCGCGACGGAGTCCTCGAANAACTCGATTTTGATCNGGCATTGTCGNTACNGGATTACAGTTATANACGAACAGCATTTCAATCNCTGGATCGTNGTAATCGAGNAACNCTCGACCTAGGTGGTTCATNTTGANAANNCGAGTTGNNGGTTCTTTAGCTTGCAACCACATCGAAGGCGAAAACTTCAAGGCAGCANNATTACTCATCGAGTACCCACCCCCTCGAACACCGAANTTTCCGGCCACTGCAGGCAGCGCNAGGATGGCCATGGCCGCATTACCACCATTGCGGTTCCGTTCGACTCCCCAGCCACAACGAATGACTGCCGGATTTCGATCAGCGTACAGTTCTGCAAATTTCTCGAGTTGTGAGGATGTAACACCAGCTACCTTAGCTGCTTGATCTATTGTCCATTGTTCAGCACGTGTTTGCAGGCGGTCGGCACCACGGCTGTTCGCGCTCAGAAATTTGGTGTCGGCCAGATTGTTTGCAAATAGATATCGATGCAGTGCAAGTGCCAGGACGACGTCCGTTCCTGGTTTCACTGCCAGATGTAAATCAGCTCGACGGGAAAGGGGTGTGCTTCTGGGATCAATGACGACCAAGAGGGCCCCGTTGCTTTGTGCTTCTTTGATATATGGGATGAGGTGGATACCGGTTGTCGAGGGGTTGGCACCCCACACCACGATTAGTTGGCTATGTACATAATCTTCAAATGAAACACTTGGCATCTTTCCGTAAAGTGCATTTGCTGCTATTCCAGTAGGTGCAGCGCAGACGGTTCGAGCGAGTCGCGAGGCTCCGATATTTCTAAAAAGTTCGGCGTCGGTGGTGTCCTGCGATAGTAATCCATTAGACCCACCGTAGGAGAAGGGGAGGATGGCTTCGCCGCCAGAGCGGTTTCGAATTTCCTTTATTTTTGCGGCAATAGTATCGAGAGCTTCGTTCCAGTTAATCTGTTTAAATGTTCCTGCGCCCTTGGCTCCTTGACGAATGGCTGGAGACTGAAGCCGATCAGGTCCGTACAATCGTTGATCAAAGTTTCTGACTTTATCGCAAATAAACCCATTAGTAATGGAGTGTCGCGTTGAACCGTCCAGTTTGACGACTTTGCCTTTTTCAACGGTTATGGTCAGGCTACATGAATCCGGGCAGTCAAGTGGGCAAGTCGTGTCGACTGTCGCATGGCCCCATGAATCGTTATCGGTTGACTTTGGCACCGATCAAGTTTATCACCTTAATTGAGGTGGACGAGTGCGACTGAGGATCTTCATTCCAGTAATAGCCGGGCTTGTGTTGGTCATACCGACCTCTTCAGGCTGCGTTGAAAACGTCTATTCACGTGGCATCTACCCGATGGTGCAGTACTGTGTGACGTCGTTGTCGAATTTAACCAAGTTTTCACTGTTTGATTTATTCGTCGGGTGTCTGTTCTTCTTTTTGATTAGTTGGTGGAGTCTGCGAATAAGGAAGGCAGGGGTTGGACGTCGTGGACATGCAGCATGGTTGATGATTGGGAATACGGTGCTGGTGGTTGGGGTTGTATATCTTTTCTTTATGCTCAGTTGGGGTTTTAATTATCGTCGCGAATCCCTCAAAGAGAATCTTGATTTCGCTGCTGAACGTGTGACGTATGCCGCGTTGGTAGATCTCACCAAGGAAGCAGTGGTGCAGTTAAACGAGCTTCATGCCCCCGCACATGCCACATCATGGCCTGAATTAGTCGAGATGGATTCTATTCTTGAAATGCCGTTTACTCAGGTCCAACGCAAGCTAGGATTGAAGCGAGCAGTAGTTCTTGGTCGACCGAAATCATCAGCATTAGGGTGGTATTTTCGGCAGGCAGCGATCGATGGCATGGTTGATCCATTTTTTCTTGAAATTTTGATCAACCCGGAGGTCTTGCCATTTGAGCGCCCATATGTGGTGGCTCATGAATGGGCACACCTAGCCGGTTACGCCGACGAAGCCGAGGCGAGTTTTGTTGGATGGTTAATTTGTCAGACTGGGGGTGTCGCTACTCAGTATTCTGGGTGGCTACAGCTCTTTACTCAGCTGTTAGGGCATTTACCAGCCGAACAGCGCGTGTCTTTAACTGGATCCCTAGGGGACGGTCCTCGAAGTGATCTTCAAGCGATTTCTACTCGGGTTAGTCAGGCGACTCCGTTTATTCGTCGGCGGTCAGCGCGGATCTATGACCGATTTTTGAAGGCCAATCGAGTATCTGAAGGAATTGCCAGTTACGGCGGGGTTATTGATCTTGTCTTGGGGATCGAGTTCGGTCGCTGAGGACATTAAGGATTGACGAAACATAGATGAATATTTGGTATCATGTTCTGTTTTCCTGGTGAAGTCGTCATGGGTTATCATGAGAAGTTGTGATTATCGTCGGCTGACCTGGCTTGAGGGCTGATTCTTTCTTGGAGATTGAGGTAGAAATGAAGGCAAGCAAGAGGTTTGGATGTGCGCTCGTGGTTACAACGCTGTGTCTGGTGCTCTCGTCATGCGGCGGCGGACCGACCGGGCCAGAATTTACGCGAGCGGATGGCGAAGCTTTTCGGCAAATCGGTGAGCAGTGGTCGACAGCTTTTAATGCTGGGGATGTCGAGTCTCTGGCAAGTATGTTTGCTGGGACCGGCGCAGTAATGCCACCGAATTCGTCGACTGTTCGTGGTCACGAGTCGATAACGGGGTACTACACGCAGATGTTCAACGAAGGTGAGCGTAACCTGGAAGTTGAAATTTCTGAAGTGGGCGGCGAAGGCGATCTTGGTTATGTATCAGGTACATTTCTGAATATCACGCAAATACCTATTCAGGTGGACGATGATGAAGCGGAAGAAGATGCTGTAGATCAAGAGGAGGCTGAAGCTGCCGAACCTGAAATGCAGCAAAATCGTGATCGGGGAAAGTTTGTCATTATCTTAAAAAGGGGGCTCGGAGGGGTTTGGAAGTTTGAGAGTTTCATCTGGAATAGTGACTTACCGTTACCCGTCGCTTCATTACCGGAAGTTGGAAATTAGCGCTCGTGTCGACACTTAATGCTTACAGACTCATCGCAACGGTGAGGGGCGGCGCCACGAATTCGCCTGTGGCCGCGACGAGGTATACCTCGCTGGACGATGCGCGTGAGGCTTCAAAGCAGTTGATGCATGACAATAACCGCGTCATTCGTGTGATGATTGTTGCCGATCAAGAGTCGTCGCGTTTTGTGGAATGGATCGAACGCTCATAAAAAGTCACACAACTTAATTATTGCCAGCGCACGCGTTAATCTCTTCCGGTCGGATTGTCAGTAGGATTTCGTTTTTACACATTGGACGTATGCAACGCCAAGAGTGATGGCCGACTCTTGGTCTGATTGTGATTTGGTGTAAATAGCTATGATCAAACTTGAGCAACTGACGAAGGCTTACGGTGATCGAAACGTCGTGGACCAATTGTCTCTCACAGTCAAACGTAGTGAACTTGTGGTTTTATTGGGGACTTCTGGCTGTGGGAAGACCACTACGCTCAAGATGATTAATAGACTCATCGAACCNACGGCTGGGTCTGTGTGCATCGATGGGGTGGACANCAGTCANNTTGAGCGGNATGAGCTCCGTCGAAAAATNGGTTATGTCTTTCAGCAAGTCGGACTGTTTCCNCANATGACCATTACAGAGAACGTGGGTGTNACATTGTCTTTGCTCGGTTGGTCAGACACGCGTATCCACAAGCGGGTGGNTGAAGTNTTGGANCTGGTCGAACTCGATCCAGNNGTGATGCGTAATCGTTATCCAACGACGCTCTCTGGTGGAGAACAGCAGCGCGTCGGTTTTGCTCGNGCNCTTGCTGCCGAACCATCGCTCATGCTTTTAGACGAGCCATTCGGTGCGCTCGATCCAATTACCCGCGATCGATTACAGNTATCGTTTTCTCGCATCAAACAGCAATTGAGTTTAACCGCAATCTTTGTTACTCACGATTTCACAGAGGCTCTTGTTCTCGCNGACCGGATTGTAGTGATGCGTGAAGGGTGCATCGTGCAGATAGGGACACCTCGAGACCTCATAACGAAACCGATTGATGGATTCGTTAAGCGGATGGTGAGNACNCCCATCAGNCAAGCGAAANTTGTAGAAGCNTTACTGGCGTCTGGTGGTGNNGTGTGATNGAGCAGCTGGCAATGCTGCCAGCNAATCTCACGGGGCACNTCCAGTTGACCTTGGTAGCGATGNTTCTAGGTGTAGCTATCAGTGTGCCACTGGGTATCNTTGCAGCGCGTGTCGGATGGCTTCAACAGTTTGTGTTGGGGGCGGCAGGCATNGTGCAAACCATTCCGAGTTTAGCNCTGTTAGCCATTATGGTGCCGATCCTGGCGGCCATTAATCTACAGAGCATTGGTTATCTTCCCGCNATCATCGGACTAACGTTGTACAGCACGCTTCCAATNTTGCGCAACACNGTCATCGGAATCACTGGGATTGATNCGGTTTATACCGAGGCAGCNCGGAGCGTTGGAATGACGCCGCTNCAGCAACTGTGGCGGGTCGAGTTGCCATTAGCACTGCCNGTTATTGTCGGCGGCGTCCGGACATCCACTGTCTGGGTGGTCGGCATGGCGACACTTTCAACACCAGTGGGTGCAACAAGCCTGGGTAATTACATTTTTAGCGGCTTACAGATGCGAAACTATACGGCTGTCCTCGTTGGCTGTNTCGNTGCAGCCTTGCTCGCGCAGCTTCTAGATACCTTGATTCGATGGTTGGAGCAGGGTGTCCGTACACGGAAGCGAGTGCCAGTCGTTGTCGNGCTCCTTNTTTTNGGTGCACTTTATAGCTGGGCTGGAGCNTCTCTGATACCAAGNTNGTTCGAGAGTNATACACGACCGATTACGATTGGGTNCAAAACATNCACGGAGCAATACATACTGAGCGAAATNNTNNCTAGACAGATTNCNGCTCGAACTGGNCTTGAAACGACNGTTNTGTCATCACTTGGATCNACTGTTGCATTCGATGCTCTACGTGCNGGCGATCTTGATGTCTANGTGGACTATTCGGGAACGATCTGGGCNACGATNATGGGACGTGACGNNACCTCGCAANATCGAGACGANGTNCTGCNCGAGGTCGACCGCGTGCTTGCTGATGCGTACGATGTTCAAGTCGTCGGTCCTGTAGGATTTGAGAACNCCTATGTTCTAGCGATGCGAAGAGACGATGCTGCTNCTAAAAACATTCGACGCATCAGCGATCTCGTGCGACACGCGCCTCGTCTTGTCATGGGNGGAGATTACGAATTCTTTGGTCGCCCGGAATGGACGTCACTACGCGATCAGTACGCTCTTGAGTTTGAAAGNCNGCGNACCATGGATGCATCCTTGATGTATCAAGCGTTGGCACAGTCAGAAGTTGATGTGATTAGNGCGTTTTCGACGGANGGTCGNATTTCNNCATTTGNCNTAACCATNCTTGAAGACGACTTGNCTGTTATTCCTCCCTACGATGCGATTATTCTNGTGAGTNATCGATTNCGAATNGAGAATCCGAAAGTTGTGGAAGCGCTAGCCGACCTTGTAGGAACGATTGATGCNGNTCAGATGCGTGATATGAATTTGGCTGTTGATCGAGAAGGGCGAACACCGGCTGCAGTNGCNGCTGATTGGCTNANTGTTCTACNACNANNACCNCCTAGGTAAAGATTTCTAGNTGANCTGANCNCATATTANCTANNGTGCTATTTGATGCCANTCTAGGATTGNCTNCTTCAANTAGAAGCGTCNTANATAACTAANNTGTTTTTGACCTTATCAGTTTTCCGTGCATGTGTACTGTTCCTCCGTTAAGCTAGGCGTGTAAAAAAAGTTTTTGGGTTGGAGATAACTNAGGTNTTCTNATTGGCCTTATGCNACGNTACTTTTTAACCATTTGTTTCATAGCTACGTTCTGTGGAGCGTGCACTGGTGAAAATGCTGACAAGGGTGTCACCCTTGAGGAGTCACGNTTACGTATCGCNGTTGTTCCGAAAGGTACGACGCACGATTTCTGGAAGGCGATTCATGCCGGNGCTNTNNAGGCTGANGAAGAGCTGGGAAACATTACCGTCGTTTATCGAGGTCCNGAACGTGAAGACGACCGTGATCAGCAGGTTTCCCTCGTACAGAATTTACTNACNGGTTCTGNGGATGCAATTGTGNTGGCTCCGCTAGATGAAAACGCGTTATTGCCCNCGGTGCGTTTNGCAACACAGTCTGGCATTCCAGTGATTATTATTGATTCTGGTCTNGCTGGNGAAGTTGGGCAAGATTACATTAGTTATGTGGCNACCGACAACNACGAAGGTGGGCGCCTTGCAGGTCGTCATATGGGCGAGNTGNTGNACGGTGAGGGNCANGTGTTGCTGTTACGTCATGCCGAAGGTTCGGAGAGCACGATGCGGCGGGAGGAAGGGTTTGTCGAAGCCTTAGGCGAGTTTCCTAATGTTGAACTCATTGANCCGAAACGGTATTCGGGAGTAACCACAGCAACCGCTCAAGTGGCAGCTGAAAATTTATTGACTTCTTATGACAAAGTCGACGGGATCTTTTGTGCCAATGAATCTTGCACGTTNGGNTTNCTNTTGGCNCTCCGNAGNCGTNGTTTGGCCGGGAAGATCCGTTTTGTTGGTTTTGATNCTAACGCTGAATTAGTCGACGCNCTTGGCGAGGGCGAACTGGACGGACTCGTTGTACAGGATCCAATGGCNATGGGCTATTTAGGTGTNAAAACNGCNGTTGCGCATTTGGCNTCTGAGTCCGTTGAGCTTCGTCAGNACACTGGCGTGCGTTTGGCAACCCGTGAAAACATGCATGATCCCGACATAGCACAGCTTCTAGCCCCAGACTTGTCACGCTATCTCGAACAATGAATACGGTTCGACATCACGTAGACGATTCCCCTCGTCTNAAAATGTCCGGCATAGTAAAACGGTTCGGCGCAACTCTAGCGCTTGATGGTGTCGANCTTNGTGTTGACAGTGGTGAGGTGCTCGCTCTGGTTGGNGAAAACGGTGCGGGTAAGTCGACCCTNATGAANATTCTTTCAGGCGCGATTCANCCTGACANNGGTCANATAGCAATCGACGGNGTGCCGTTTGNNGCCGTTGANCCGTTGACNANTCGGTCAGCTGGAATTGCAATGATCTATCAGGAATCGACAGTGGCGCCNCATTTGACTGTGGAGGCNAANTTNATGCTCGGTGTGGAGCAACACTGGGCAGGNTTCATTCGACCGACGGTTNTTCGGCNTCGCATTNTTGANATNTTCGCAAGGCTNGGNCGGNCTGATATTCNAGGNGATATCTTGACGGCCGATCTTTCACCCGCNGATCGGCAAGTTGTAGAAGTCGCCCGTGCNCTTTTGATTGANGCCAAGGTGATCGTNATGGACGAACCGACGAGCAGTCTTGGCTTNACAGAAATTGAACGTCTGTTCGAAATCATTGCTGAGTTACGTCGTCATGGTGTGGCGATTGTGTACATCTCTCATTTTCTTGAAGAGGTGCAGCGTGTGNCCGATCGTTACATTGTCTTGCGTGACGGTTGTGTAACCGGTGTTGGTAANACCGCAGATGTTTCGGTTGCGGAGCTCATTGAATTAATGATNGGTCGGAGATTGCCGGACATGTTTCCAANCACATCACGAACGTTTGGTGATCCGCTATTAGTCATTGAAGGTNTAACCGGCAATGANCCCGTCGANGATNTCGATCTGACTCTGCGGCGAGGAGAAATTCTTGGNATTGCAGGTCTGGTTGGAGCAGGTCGTACGGAGTTACTCCGAGCACTCTTTGGGCTTGATCGAATCCGATCAGGGCATGTGACGATTCGGGGNCAGACCGNAACNAATGNGAAGATCACACCANCTGATCGGTTATCGCAAGGTGTCGGNTTNCTCAGCGAAAACCGCCAGACAGAGGGATTGGCTTTAAACCTTTCAGTTACACAGAATATGTTGCTCAGTCGNTTGCAGCCTTTTGCCCGTTGGGGGTGGCTNGATACCCACAAGATGANTGTGGCGGTTACCACTTGGGTAGAACGACTACGTATTCGGGTTGCACATGTGGATCAGGCGATCGCGCACCTCTCGGGGGGCAATCAACAAAAAGTGGCATTTGCTAGACTCTTACACCACGATGTGGATGTACTNTTTCTCGACGAACCTACTCGTGGGATTGATGTTGCGAGCAAAGCGCAACTGTACGCTTGGATCGATCAACTGGCCAGTCGAGGTAAAGCGATCTTGCTTGTGTCNGACTACNTNCCGGAATTNCTTGGCGTCTGTGACCGGATTGCGGTAATGCATCGCGGTCGCTTACGAGCCATAAGGCCAACNAAACAGTGGACTGAGCATGANATAGTCACCGTTGCGTCAAGTGGAGAGGAAACTGTCGCATGATGAATTTGATGCANCAGTGGTTGCCACGGCGAAGTGCGCTCAGAAACTTGGCGCCAGTTTTGAGTCTAGTGGCAGCAGTTTTATTTTTTTATGCGATTCCNCCACATCCTGGTCTGACCCTCTTNGATTTACGNCTCGTNGCTGTTCACGCGATGATCGTGGGNATTGCNGCCATGGGCATGACGTTTATTATCATCAGNGGTGGCATTGACTTATCNGTGGGNTCAGCCATTGCNCTCGTNAGTGTCGCGACTGCCATAGTTCTTGAACGTGGGGGAGGGCCTGTCTTTGCTCTCAGTGTAGCCCTTGGCGTTGGAGCTGTCTGTGGCTTGTACAATGGTTTNCTGATTACCATACTTCGACTACCACCTTTTATCGCAACGCTTGGGACTCTCGGNTTCTATCGTGGNGTGGCGAAATGGATGTCAGGGAGTATTCCAATTACTGCNCCGACTCAAGGGCTGGAAGCGTGGGTGAGTCCCATTCCNACACCNCCAATNNTTATNTTCGCNCCNGCAGTCTGGTTGATGTTAGCNCTAGGNTTGTTTTTGGTAGTCGTGTTGCGCTATTCGATTCTNGGCCAACACGCTTATGCAATCGGGTCGAATGAGGCAACGGCNAGACTTTGCGGTGTNNGGGTCGCTCGCACAAAGGTNNCGATCTANGTACTTGCAGGGCTGCTTACTGGNTTGGCAGGTTTGATGCAGTTNGCCCGNCTTACGCAAGGCGATCCCACCGTAGCTATCGGGTTAGAGTTAGACATTATTGCNGCNGTNGTGATNGGAGGTGGGTCNCTNTCCGGTGGACAAGGTTCAATTCTTGGCACGCTGACNGGTGCTGTGTTAATGGCNTATCTTCGAAACCGAAGCACCGTGCTCGGATGGCCAAATTTNGTTGAAGAGATGATAGTTGGACACATTATCATCGTGGCNGTGGCAGTTGATCGATGGCGGGGTAGTCGAACAAACTGATNANTAGCGTTATNACCAGNACAGGGTCCGGTCGTCAATGCGGAGACGACCAGACCGTCGTAGTTTNGGACTCGAANCGAACCAACAGAATTATCTTGGCTGTTCGAGGTACTTGAGGAGTTCGCTATCAGTATCCAATAAAAAGAATGTTGANGCATCCATCGTTTGCTCGTAGGTTTCGAGCGATTTNGTGAAGGCGTAAAAATCCGGGTCNCGGTTATAAGCTTNACCGTAGATANTGGTCGCTTCGGCATCTGCAGTNCCACGCAGTTCTTCTGCCGTCCTATATGCTTCTGACTGAATCCGAGCGAGATCGCGTTCACGTTCACCNGAGATCCTGGCGGATTCACCCTGACCTTCTGAACGAAATTCCGCNGCGATTCGCTGGCGTTCAGCNATCATNCGTGCGAAGACNTCTTGCTGAACCTCTTCCACGTAGTTAATACGNTTGAGTCTCAGATCTAGCAGTTCAATNCCCAGATCGGNTGTTCGGCNCGCNGCTCGTTCAAGAATTTCCGCAGCGATCTGCTGACGCCCCATCTGGATCTNATCCAANATCGCAGTTTCTTCATCTGATTCTATCTGGACTGTNTCCGGATCACGGTTCGNACTGCGAACGATTTCGATCAAGTCATANCGGGCNACGGCGTTGCGAGTTTCACCGTCGAGAATGTCATCAAGTCGTGATTGTGCGCCGAGTTCATCTCGAAGTCGCTGGAAAAAACGAAGTGGATCAACGATACGCCATCGCGCGTAGGTGTCGACCCAAATGAAGCGCTTGTCTTTGGTCGGGACTTGGTTGGGATTACCGTCCCACTCTAGAAACCGTTTTTCAAAGTAGTTTGTTTTCTGGATAAACGGCACTTTGAAATGAAGCCCTGGTTCAGTCACCGGTTCACCGGTTGGTTCACCGAATTGTGTAATGATGACTTGATTGACTTCGTGAACCTGATAGGTAGCGCTCGACAGAAGAAAGAGCACTCCCAGAACAATAATTACCTTGGTCATGGTGCTATTCGTCATTGTGCACCTCCGGATGGGGGAGTCGTCGGGCCAGAGTTGAGAAGTCCCTCGAGTGGTAAGAGAGGTACGAGGCCATTCAGGTCTTTATCCAGAAACACCTTCCCGCCGACTTGAGGCAGGATCCGTTGCATCGTTTCGAGATAGAGCCGCTGGCGGGTCACGTTCGGTGCTGTACGGTACGCGTTGTAGACGGCTGTGAAGCGTGCAGCATCACCCAGTCCACGGTTTACGCGATCGAGCGCATAGCCTTCCGCTTGTAGAATCGCTTGCTCGGCTTCACCACGGGCTCGGGGGATCACCGCATTGTATTCGGCCATAGCCTCGCTAATGAGTTGGTCGCGGTTTTGTTGTGCTTGGTTGACCTCGTCCCATGACGGTTTGACTGGATCTGGAGGATTGACGTCTTGCAGCACCACTTGTTCGACCGTCACACCCATTTCGTACTGCCCTACGAGTGCTTGGAGCTGTTCTTGGACTTGTGTTTCAATGTCCTGTCGGCCGACGGTCAAGACTTCCGTGACGGTACGGTCACCGACTGTCTCACGCATGATAGCTTCGTTCATGGCCCGAAATGTTTCTTCAAGATCTCGAACTTTAAAAAGAAACTCGTAGGGGTCTGAAACGCGGTACTGCACGATCCATTCAACCACGGCTACGTTCAGGTCGCCGGTAAGCATGACGGCCTCGTCTGCGAATTGTCGCGCGTCGAATTGGCTGCGAATACCTGCCTCAAGCGTTCGGAAACCGAATTCCTGTTTCAACTGTCGCTGAATGGGCACCTTAAGCACCGATTCAATGAATGGCAATTTCATGCGAAGTCCAGGATCAGTGGTACGCGAATAGCGGCCAAATTGCAGCACGACTCCAACCTCTTCAGGTTGAACTTGGTACAGCGTATTGGACAACCCCGCTAGAATTAGTATGACTGCAAGCCCCATCCCAATGGTCTTGCTCGGGACAGATGGGATTTTCAGGTTTCCTATATCGATAACTTTGTCTTCCATGGTGACGTCTCCTTCGTATCTGCTTATTTTAACTGTTTATGGCGAGTCGTGCTTGACTGTTCCTAGGAATTCTTGTTTTCGGCAGGTTTCACTATCGACACGATCCACCATGTACATTCATTAAGGCCCTGTCTTAGCTCACAGAGATTACGAGAAGACGTATAAATAGAATCTGCGAAGATTAAGACAGGAACCAGAGTAAAATGGCACATATTCGCTTCTGTTGATACAAACCGTAAGATCGACAATCCATACTGGCTGAGGTGAGCAGTATGCGATCAAAGCTACGATGTACGCATGAGTCAAGTCCCTAGTCATCACATTCGGTGGCCGGCACGAATCTACTACGATGGCGCCTGTCCTGTCTGCCGTGCGAGTGCGGCTTCAATACAAGTACGGGATAAACACCAGCGACTCCAACTCGTGGATATTGCTGCTGAAGGGTTTTCTCCTTCAATAGAAGGCATTGCTCCAGTTGGTGTGAGACAAGAACTTCATGTGAAGTTGGCTGGAGGGCAGATACTAACGGGCATTGATGCACTGTTTGTTATCGCCGAGGCTCTTCCCTCACTCGCTATATTGCGATGGCTGGGCTGGTTACCTGGTGTGCGATTCCTTGGACGTCCATGCTATAGGTGGTTCGCCGCCCATCGGTACGCTCTTACAGGAAGTTGTTTTCGATCGCACTAAACGTGTACCCGTCATGTTGGTTGCGATTATGGTAAAGTTTTTATTAGACACTAAATTGTGGTGCGGTATCAGTGATGTGCACCGATGAGTTACCTAACAACGATTAGAGAGGGCAGTGAATGCCAAAGTTAACTATTGAGGGATTTACAACGGTCGATGTTCCAGATGGGAAGCGATTAGTCCTTGCTATTGAGCAGGATGCCGGTGTGGATGTGCTGCACGCCTGTGGCGGCAACGGACGCTGCACTACCTGCCGTGTCGAATTCGTTTCGGGTGAACCCGATCGCTGGACTGAGGCGGAACATTCTTGTGTAGATCAGCGTGGATTAACGGGTGTACGACTGTCATGTCAGATGCTCTGTGATCGAGACATGACGCTGAAGGTGATTAGTAGGCTGGAAGGTAGTGGTCGACCTGATCCAGGGCGAACACCCATGGACGAAATTACGCCTCCTGCTGAATGGCGAGATACTTAACCAGTTAATCCGGTGAATCGCCGTTAGCGATCGTTGTTGGTTTCGGTCGGTCTTAATTGGTCATCCAAGGCAGCAAGTGCACGCTCCAGCATCGTTCGATGCCCAGGTTGCGTAGCGTTTTCTAGATCCAACAAGGTCCTTGCGCGAGCCAGTTCCAACATGTGTCTTCTGGTAAGCGCAGTCTTTTCAGCTGCAGTGAGGGTTCGTTTCGACTGCTGTTGTCGATCTCGTAACGCTTCATCCTGCTGCGATTCAACTGCTTTGCTTTCCCAGCCTCTCGCCATAATTACAGACCTTCAAAACTGCAGTTTAACCGATGGATATCAGCACTATTGCTCAGGTCCAGCTGCTGGCGTGGACTGAAGGCCCAAGGCTGTTGTTAACTCGCCGAGTTTCCGTTGCACCAATCTCAGGTTTCGAGGACCCATGCGTAGGGCCTGTTGTTGAACCGGAGCAAGTGCGGCGAGGGTTTCATCGGCGAATTCATAAGCGACTGTACGTGATAGGAGTGGGATTTCTCTCGTGATAATTGGGGTACGCATTACGTATTCGATAGCTCGGTTCATGGCCGCGTCAAAATCTCCTTCGGGGTAACCGAGTTCACGGTAAGCTTCGACAAGCAGGGGCTTCAGCTGCCGGTACAGTTCTCCACACCCTNCGANGTNAAGNGAGTTAAACGCATCCACGAGNAAGTCATAACGCGCGTATCCGTCCGGNTCGATGATGAGACGGGTCGAATCACCACTGGTTCGAAANGATTCTCGTGGNGCCAAGAGGGCAAGATGTCGAGATGGGGTGTCACCTTGTGCCATGTTTTCAACCGCAACCACGAAGGTCCGTATTAGCTCTTNGGTGGCTAACCACGCAGCTAGNGTTGGATGAGCCGATAACATTGCAACNAGTTCNCGAACGAATGCGTCACTTTCNCTGAGANCNGGCAGNTGAATNTCTTCTTCGGTTTCGGNCTCTGTATCGATCGCCTCGTNGCTNTCGTCAATNGTTTCGACAGTNAGTGGNGNCGGCGCCGGAGCTCGGGTGACGTAATAAGTCACAAGGGCACCGATCAGAACGACAGCAATGATGGCAACAATCTGCCAACGTTTGGTGTTCATACTCGGCGTTGTCGTTGGGGGGTGTAAGTTATAGTTGCCTAAGTCAGTCATGNTTCACTCTTATGTCAAGNAGGTTAATGTGGCGCGNTGGTTGCATTAGCCNAGTCATTGTACTTTGGTAGCCTATTGAACGTTTAGCTGATGATCAAGTGCAACACGAATAGTACCNAAACCGCCTGGCCGNCGTGAATATCGAGCATCACTTATTATGACCTCGTACCCATTGGTNGTTTGTTCTACTTGGTAGGTTGGGAATCGCATCCAATGGCGGGTACCTTGGATNTNTGGNGCCCTCAANGCGGCTTGNACGACCGGACTTTTATCCCCNATCGCGANTGAAGGGGAGNNTGGGCGTATCTGGTCGGCGGCCAGCCAGTTGACTTGTAGAAAATAGTAGCGATGGGGCCCTTGTACCACGACATCACGCACGAAGGGATTAGCCGGCACCGGTCCAGCCATGATCTTGTTCAGTNGGATTCCTTCGGCGTGTAACCATTGCCGGACCTGNGTTTTGGCCACTTGTGAGCCTAACGCCATGCTACTGATATAGACGAAAATCGCAAGNAGGCTCTTAATAGCCACTTGAGNGATTCGTGCCTGCAAGCCACCCCAGATTCTAAGACCCACGAGACAGCCAAGACCCAGACACCAAAAGAGNTTNGCCTCAATTGGTGTCACGTCATTTGTGAGTATGAGAGANCTNCTTGCACCCGCGGCAACAATCCAGAGTGTGATACTTGTGGTTGCCCGTGTGTGTGCAAGAACCACGGCGCTGGACGCCAACAACCAGATCCATGGNTCGACAATAAAGAGTGCNTCACCATAGAACCAACGGTCGTCGAATGGCATCAAGAGTCGGATACCGTAGGTNTTCAACCANTCGAGCATGGGATGACTTAAAACGCCAAGGTATGACAGAAGAAGTAGNGGNTTGAGTGCCACAGGTTCTGCGTTNCGTTTAAGGATTATGTNTCGTAAACGGTCCAACCCAACCATNAGACAAGTAATGATGAGNGGGAGGACAGCGATCGCAAGGATCCCATGTGTCCANCCGCGTCGAANNTGNAATGACGTCTCGCGATCTAGAAACATCGCGATCGCATCGATGTCAGGTGCATTGGCAGCGAGGAGAAGTGTGACAGTAGCCAATGGAGTGAGGCGTCCAAGACGGGTCTNNGCAAGACTGGCACCGACGAGTGTGTGTGCAACTGGATCCATTTTTCGTCAGTTTAGGTCATGGCACGCACGGAAACTCCATCGACCGCGCTNCCGTGAAAGAAACTCCCCTGGTGTTCGGAACATTTTGCGTACATCTGACGGACCTGGTCAATAAAGCGTNGAATACCCTCGGTGCGGACGAGAGCAATCGCAGAGCCACCAAAGCCAGCNCCGGTCATACGTGCNCCGAGGCAACTNGANTCACTTCGTGCGAGNTCNGTAATAAGATCAAGTTCTGGACTAGAAACTTCGTACAGATCACGCAAACTCGCGTGNGAATCGTTAAGTAGCTNTCCAGCGTTTTCAAAGTTTCCACTCTGCAGTGCTTTCGCCAATTTCATTGGTCGCAAATTTTCTGTGACCACGTGTTGTGCTCGTNTATACGTTGAGNTGCTCAGTTGAGNTTCGGCTCTTGCGAGTAAGGTTTCATTTACATCACGCAAGGCTGCAGCGTGNGGTGCNAAGGTTTTTATGGCTGCGAATGCCGNGGCGCAATCTTTTCGCCTGGTGTCGTACTCGGTTGNGCCTAAACTCCGTCTCACACCTGTGTCCATGACCACAATTCCCACTTGGCTTGGTAGTCGAACCAGNTCGAATTGAAGTGAACGACAGTCAAGGAGCAGGGCGCAATTTGCTTTGCCAGCGGTCGATGCTACCTGGTCCATGATGCCACANCCCACTCCTACGAATTCGTTTTCAGCACGGCGGGCGAGTTGCGCCATCACGATTGGATCCCAAGTGCATTGACTAACGCTACAGAGTGCTCGTGCCNTTGCAACTTCTAGCGCTGCAGAGGAAGACAAGCCGGCTCCCATCGGAAGGTCGCTTTTNACNGCAANGTCAATCCCTATGAGAGGGAAGCCAGCTTCATGCATTGCCCAAGCCGTGCCCATTATGTAATCCGACCAANAGCCTTGACCAATTGGNGTCAAACCATCGAGTGGATATTCAACCGTCTTGTTGAACAGGGATGTGTGGGCACGGATCATNCGATCCGAACGTGGTGCGAAGGCTACTGCAACGTATCGATCTACCGTCATTGGTAGGACAAAGCCTTCCTGATAATCCGTATGTTCGCCGATAAGATTCACTCGGCCAGGGGCGTGAGCAACGGCCACTGGTCGTNTGCTGAAGGCTTGCTCAAATTCGGCAGTGACCTGATCGTGGAGTGAGAAGTCTGTCATCATCGATCGGCAGCGATATTTGGGTTCGAGATCAAATAGTGTTGACCAGAAACGGCTCGTAATTGCTCAGCGGCCATTTCTGCTGTTAAATCCCGTTGTGGCTCAGCNGTCAATTCGTACCCTACTAANAATTTCCGTATCGTCTGAGAACGGAGTAANGGAGGATGGTAGACGGCATGNACTCTAACGGCCGGATGTTGATTCCCATCGGTCGGACATCCGTGCCAGCCCATTGAGTAAGGGAATTCACACTGGAATAGATTGTCGTATCGCACCGTCACGTTTGCGATCAACGCAGTAAGGTTCTTGCGTTCAATCTCATTAAGACCCGTGAGAGNGGCTACTCGGCGTTTCGGNATCACCATCAGCTCGTATGGCCAAACGGCCCAGAACGGCACAAGNGCCACCCAGTCATCGTTGGTGTATACGATGCGCTCAACTTCTGATAATTCCACATCGAGGTAATCTCCAAGCAGATCGGATCCATGTTGCTTGAAGTAAGTTTGTTGTGCCGNNATNTTTCGTGCAGGAATGGTTGGAACATGACCAACGGCCCAAATTTGGCAATGNGGATGTGGATTGCTACAGCCCATNAACTCCCCGTGGTTTTCGAAGATCTGCACGTATTGAACATCCGTANGCTTCCCGCAGTCTGTGAGTTCACTAATCCAGCTATTCACCACGCTGGCAATTTCAGTTTCTGACATTCGTGCTAACCAAAGATCATGCCGTGNTGAAAAACAGAGGACACGGCAGATTCCAGATTCCGNTTGACTCTTNAGNAATTCTGAGCGTTNTAAGAANGNNGTCTNGGTCGTTGATTCAATCGCTGGAAAGTCATTGTCGAAGGCAAACGTGTCTGTGTACCTTGGATTGCGNACACCNCCGGCACGAGTNTTTNCCGGGCACAAATAACATTCTGGATCGTATTGAGGACGTTCGACCGTTGCCACAGANTCCATCTGGCCTAGCCAGGGCCGCTCCAATCGAGCGGGAGATGTCAGCACCCACTCACTAAGCAGTGGATTGTAACGACGATGCGGGCCAGTTTGACGAAGTGTCACTTTCTCATTATGGATCGNGCACTGGCTTCTNGGGTGCACCGACTGAATTCATGTCTATCTGATTGCTTGCCAGTGCGAAACTTTCTTGGAAGTTTACTGTTTAATGCCNTGGACAGTGCTAAGATTTCAGCCTCAATGCGAGGATAAGTATCTGATAGGTCACCTTTTCTGGTTCTCTCTAGTCAGNTACGGTTTGATTAGCTTGGCNAGAGAAGGCACATTTGTGAGGAGCCCGCATGTCAACGTTTACCGCTGAATTGCTCGGCACGATGATTCTTGTCCTATTGGGTGATGGCGTTGTCGCCAATGTCCTATTGAGTCGATCGAAAGGGTATGGAAGTGGCTGGATAGTGATNACAACGGGCTGGGGTCTGGCCGTTGCGATTGCTGTCTATATGGTTGGTGCTGTCAGCGGAGCGCATATCAATCCAGCGGTAACGATTGGNTTGGCATCGATTGGTCAATTTCCTTGGACCAACGTTCCTGTCTATGTGACTGCACAGTTGCTCGGNGCGTTCTTTGGTGCGGTGCTGGTCTGGTTAGTCTACCAACCCCTGTGGGCGGAAACCGAAAATCCAGATGCGAAGTTGGCGGTATTTTGTACGGGACCCGCGGTACGGAAGCCGACGATGAACCTGATAACTGAGATTATTGGNACGTTCATGCTTGTTCTTGGAGTCTTGGCGATTCTAGCGCCGGTCAATNTGAACCCCGAAACTGGTTTTCCTCAAGGATTTGGTCCTTTTCTGGTCGGCGTGTTGGTCTGGTCGATAGGGTTATCACTCGGTGGTTCAACCGGGTATGCGATTAATCCTGCTCGGGATCTTGGTCCACGTTTGGCTCATTTCGTACTGCCCATTAGTGGNAAGCGAGATTCNGATTGGTCNTACGCTTGGGTTCCCGTTATCGGACCAATCATCGGTGGTGTCCTAGGTGCTCTCTGTTATCAGNTGATATGGGCTGGAGTTTAAAGCAAGNGTGGNTGCCTTTTTCTNTTTTCNCTGCANCGCTTGANTAGGTATTCGCGTGTCAACTGGCGTCCGCNTTTCTGTNGTCCTTGCTTTTGCAACCNTNTACATTGTGTGGGGTACGACCTATCTCGCGATCCGATTCGGTATCGAGACCATACCAGTGTTTCTGATGGCCGGGGTTCGATTCATTGTGGGNGGGGCACTGTTCTACCAGTGGGCGAGTGGNCGTGCAGACGAGANNCCGANCCCTGAACACTGGAAGTCGGCGTTCATNATTGGCGGCTTAATGGTTGCCTGCGGCATTGGAGGCGTGACGTGGACAGAACAGTTCGTGCCATCCGGCCTGACAGCGTTAATGATTGCCATTGTTCCTTTTTGGATTATTTTGATGGACTGGTTAAGACCAGGAGGATCACCTCCAAGTGGGGTGGTAGTTTTTGGTTTAGTTATTGGCTTCATCGGACTTGGGCTCTTGATTAACCCAGGCGAGATAGGAGGTGTTTCAGAAATCGATCCGAGGGGTGCTGGAGCTATCTTGTTCGCCACGCTGTGCTGGTCGACGGGCTCCATTTATTCGCGCCATGCACCCCAGCCCAAGTTTCAGCCACTTGCGGTGGGCATGCAAATGATGTGTGGCGGCCTGATCTTGTTAATCGTCAGCCTGGCGATAGGTGAACTGAGCCAATTTAATATGGCCACGTTGTCGCTGCGGTCGGTAATGGCGGTCGTGTACCTGATTGGTCCAGGATCGATAGCCTATGCCATGTATCTGTTTCTGCTTAAGGCTTCAACCCCAGCAAAAGCTGCAACGTACACTTATGTCAATCCAATCATCGCTCTGACCGTTGGCGCATGGCTCGGAGACGAGGTAATGAGCAATTGGACGCTTGCCTGCTCGGCGGTGATCATTCTCGGGGTAGTGGTCACAATCACCGCCAAGATGCAGGTCAAGTAAAATGGTTTCCTGTTGTACCTATAGCGACGCAACGAGGCAGTTTTATTGGTTCTTACCGCGCGCAGCGATGGGCCAGATCGCTTCAACCTGGTCGTTCCGTGTTGCGTAGATGCGATCGTAAAGGTTCACCACTGGATCACAATGTGACACGACCAATTCAAGCGTCTCGCCGGTCTGATATGTGCGACTTGGGTTTTCGTATCTAATGGTACCGAACTCATCTGATCCGCTAGTGTAGGACATACCCGTTTCTCCCACGACACTCGGCCAAGGCCGATTGATAGTGCAGGATTTAGCGCCAGCGTCCGTGGTAGCGCGTCCTTCGTATTGGGAAGTCAAAACCGTCGTTACGATTGTGAGTGACGGAGCAAAGTCTGTGTATATCTCGTTGTTGTCACGGCTTCCAATACTTCGGTACGAAGTATCCATGAAGATGTAGCTTCCCGATTGCACGTCGGTGAAGCCAGGGGTTTCATGGTCCATGTTATAGGTGCCTGTTCCACCACCACTAAAGATTTTCATGTTAAGCCCGGCGCGCGTCATCACCGCGTAGGTCTCCGCAGCTTGAGACATTCCTTCTATAGCTCGTGTCCGTCTCGCTTCAAAACCGGATACGTGTTGTGCCCCGCCGTCGTAACACAAAATGCCTTGGAAGTTCAGATTTGGAAGGCTGTCAACCAGTTGTGCTAAAGCAAGTGCGGGCTGTCCAGCCGTGATACCAGTACGGTGCCCACCGGGGTCGATATCTACGACCACATCCGCAACGATACCCAGTGCTGCCGCAGCTTCTGATAGCATGCGTGCATTCTGTTCAGTATAGGTAGCTTGAACAAAACTACTGCACTGCCGTCGTAGATTCATTGCCCGTTTGATCTTTGTGGGGGTTACGTTCGCAGTGGTTTGGAGAATCTGCTCGACACCATGTTCAAACATGATCTCGGATTCACTAACCTTCGCTGTGCAAATTCCCAAAGCACCATTGGCGATTTGAAGGCGAGCGATAGTTGGACACTTATGTGTCTTAGCATGCGGTCGACAGTCAATACCGTTGCTCGTTACTGTGTCCTGCATTGTTTTTACGTTCTGCTCGAAGTTGTCGAGGTCCACACACAGAACTGGTGTATCTAAATCCCATTTGGATACACCTATTTCTGTTTCATTTGTAAGGTTGTTTGCAGTTCGTGCTGTGGCCGAATTCGGTGTCCAGAGTGCCGCGGATGTCACCGCCGTTCCCTGTAAAAACTGTCGTCGTGAGAGGAAGGAATCAGTCATCTTGGGAGGCTCCCTAGTTTAAAGTGATCAATCGGTAAACGTCTATGGCTCACTAATGGTCATTCTCAGTAGGCTAGTTGTACGACAACAATGCTGGAATGGCAATGCCGAGATTGGATTTGCAGAAACTGGATGCTTCGCAGACTAGTGAACGACTGGAACTATCGGTGGTGCTATCCGGTGTTGTGTTCCCTGTTCAAAAGCGTAAGCAATAGCGATCAACTTTGGTTCTGACCAGGCAGTTCCTAGGAGCTGCAATCCACTGGGAAGTTCCATGCCCACGGACCCCATGGGTACCGTAATTGCCGGGAATCCGGTCGGTGGTGACAGTTGAAAGCTGTTGTTGCCATGAGGGGAGTTCAGATCTCCGATCAATCGTGGTGGATTATCCCAAGTTGGATAGACAAGAGCATCGAGGTTACCATCAGTCAACACTGTCTGTATGCGTAACCGAAGCCGTTCATCGCGGTCGGCTTGCAGGCGACAACCAGGCTGCTGCTTCGGTGGAATGGTAATGGCTTCAGCCGATTCTAGGCGTTGACGTATCGTTGGATGCAGACGATCCGATTCAAGAATGTCTGCAAGGCTTTTTACTGGTGCCTGCGGACCGAGTGTTTCTAGATATGCGTTGAGATCGAATCGAAACCGGTTACACCGCGGACGATCATCGCTTATGGTAGTTTCGTCTTGGGGTAAGTTGATTGGATCAACGATCGTTGCGCCAAGTCGTCTCATCGAGGCAAGGGCTTCGTTAAAGCGGGCTATGATTTCGTCATCAGCAGTTTCATCTGAGAGTTCACGCAGTACACCGATGCGGGTGCCGTCTAGACCATCCACATTGAGGTAGTCTGTGTAGTTGGCTGCGCGGTATTCGTGACTCACTTGCGTTACCGGGTCATTTGGATCTGGTCCTGCAAGGACATCAAAGACGATGACGGCGTCGGTGACAGTCCGTGCCATCGGACCGCCGATGTCACGAGCGAGATTGAGAGGAACGATGCCATCACGACTGGTAAGACCCATTGTCGAACGGATACCGACAAGGTTCTGGTGTGACGAAGGGCCACGAATTGAATTACCCGTGTCGGTCCCTAGTCCGACGGCGCCGAAATTGGCGGCCACAGCCGCTGCGGTGCCACCACTTGAGCCAGCAGTCACACGATTCGGTGCGTAGGGGTTGCGCGTATATCCGGCAAGGGCCGAACCAACGGTTTGATATGGGGAGAAGGCAAACTCGGCCATGTTGGACTTGGCGAGAATAATTCCACCCGCTTCTCGAATCTTACGAACCTGGAATGCATCATCCGGCGGCACTGAGGTTGCCAAAGACAGAGACCCCGCAGTGGTCGGTAAATCGAACGTGTCGTAATTGTCCTTGACGATGATGGGAATACCATGAAGTGGACCAGTTAGGCCCGATTGGGTGTACGCAGCGTCCAACTCCTCAGCTACCTTCAACGCGTTTGGGTTGAGTGTAATGATAGCGTTCAGTGCTGGACCCTGTTTATCGTAGGTGGCTATTCGTCTGAGATAGGTTTCAACCAATCCCTGTGCGGTAATCTGTCCACGCGCCATGCCGTCATGAATATCATTGATTGTTGTTTCGACAACGTTGAATTCAGACGATACGAGTGTTGGGGCGGGTGCCGACTCACAGCCATACCACGAGAGCAAGCAGGCTACAAAACAACTGCTGACGAGTGTATGTCGACGAATAGCTATCAATTTTCTCACGGCAATTATTTCAGGTCTGAGTAGTTCGTTGCGGTGAGAAAAATTGATTCTACGTTAGCAACCAAGGGTCCATCCTCTCGCGATGCCTCGTAAGCTCGTTGCCAATCAGCGTCTTGGCGGAAACCTTGCCATGATTGCGCGGCAGCTTCAGGGCTGTCGTGAGCTAATAGATAAATCAGAGTGTTAGGCCTTTCGTTGGGAATCCAATAGCCAATATTCGTCATACCATGCTGTTCGAATAGAGCGGTTGTATGGTTACGAAATCGTGCATGAAGCGCTGCTAGCTTACCTGCTTCAGTCGTGTATGTTCGTAATTCAAACGAACGAGAATTGTTCGCAATCGAGTGATCTTCGTCCTGAGCGCTAAAGCGGCCGACCATGAGACTCAGAATGATTAGGCTACCAATGGAAAATAGGTTTTTCATAGGTTCCTCATTTTATAAACATGTTTAGTTTAATATTGTGCCAGATTATAGCTCGATACAGGTGTCCAGCCATTGCCTTACGGCGTGCTACTTGTCTTTGAGGCTAGATTTTATGGTTTACACGACCAGAGTCGTTCAAGCGTGAGAGGAGATTCTTCATGAATCGTCGAGAATTCATCGGGACCGTTGGTGGCGGTACTTTATTGGCAACCAGCGGAGTAGCAGGAGCTGATTACCTGAGTCAAGAAACTCCAGAAGCGATTTACCGTCGTGCGTATGCAATTGATGCAATGTGCTTTGCGATGGCACCGCCACCGCGAACGTTTGTTCAGTATCTTACGCACGAAAAGGTCGAAGCCTTACGAACATCCGGTATTACGGCAATGGCAATGAATATGACGGCAAATTTTGCTGTGCTAAGCAAGGCCGAGAATATGTTCGGAGCTGTCGTGAAGCGTATTGACACGTGGGATGCGATTGTTCGGAAGCATTCGGACGTGTTTGCGAAAGTGACGAATGCAGAGGAACTTGATGCCGTCAAGCGAGCTGGTAGGGTTGGATTCATTTATTGTTTCCAGATGTCCGCTCCATTTGGTTGGGACCTTGAGAAATTGCAGACCTTTATTGATCGAGGAGTGCGTCAAATTCAGCTCGCCGACGGCAATCGTAATTTCCTCGTGGATAGTTGTTGGGAGCCTGCGAACGCGGGATTAAGCCAGTACGGATATCGGGTCATTGAGGCTTTCAATGACCATGGAGTGATTGTTGATCTATCACATGTCGGTGACCGTTCATCTCTTGATGTAATCCTCGCATCAACTAAACCGGTGATTTATTCTCATTCGGGTTGCCTCGCCTTATGTCCGCACCCGCGTAACGTGAGCGATCGGAATATTCGCATGCTGGCAGAAAAAGGAGGCGTGTTTGGTGTCTACAATCAGAGTGGCTGGCTGACGAAAGATCCAACGATTTCGATCGATCATTTTATCGATCATGTTGAACATGTAATCAATCTTGGAGGTGAAGATTCGGTGGCAGTCGGTACGGATCAGGATGTTGTTGACATGACAGCCATGCGACCCACTGAGGTCGAGGACCATAATCGAAGCTTTGCGAGGCGACGTCAGCAATATCCAGAACTCACATGGGAGATCAAGCATATGCGAGTCCCAGAATTGAGCCATCCACAGCGCCTGCTGCACCTAGTGCAGGCCTTGCAACAGCGAGGATATTCGACCGGCCGAATCGAGAAAATTATCGGTGGTAATTACGCGCGCCTATTCCGTGAAGTGGTTGGGTAGGTGTAACCATCACTGTGGCGGCGGCTGACTACTACTGGTCAATATTCTGGTTAAGGATGAACAAGTTATTCGGAGAATATGATGCGTAAATGGAATCGTCGACGATGGCTTACGGCCACGGGTGGTGTATTGATGGGCTCGGCTCATTGCGCTCGTTTGCCGGAGCGGCATGAGCCTGTAGCTTCCCCAACTGAAAGGGAAGGTATCACCCTAGAAGAATTTGAACCCAAAAGTATGTTGCATGTTCCGGAAAGCCACGTCGATCGAGCACGTTTTCCTGTCATCGACATCCATACCCACGTTACTTGGTCGGATGTCCCACTGGGATCAGATCCTTTTGGAGAACGAATTCGTATCCTAGGTCGACCTGAAGAGTTGGTTCCGGTTATGGATCGTAAAGGTGTGCGTACGATGGTTAACTTGACCGGTGGCGTTGGGCCAGGTTTCGTCGAAGCACGACGTGTGTTCGACGAAGCATATCCAGACCGATTTATCACATTCACCGAGCCGTCATGGAATCATGTGGCGGATCCGAACTATCCTCGATTTCAAGCGGAACAAATCGAACAAGCACATAAGGCTGGTGCACGTGGACTCAAGTTGACGAAGACGCTGGGTTTATATTTACGTGAGCGAGTGACCAGCGGCTCATTAATCGCAATAGACGATCAACGATTTGATCCAATGTGGGAGACCTGTGCAGCCCTTGATATGCCGATAGCCATTCATGTCTCTGACCCGGAAGCATTTTTCCTGCCGATTGATCGACTAAACGAACGGTACGAGGAACTTCATGCACATCCGGAATGGTCATTTCACGGCGGTGACTTTCCAAGCCACGCTGCACTGCTTGCTGCGCGCGATCGCGTCTTGGCGCGTCATCCCGCCACAACGTTCATCGGTCTTCATGTTGGACACAACGCAGAAAATCTTTCTACTGTAAGTCAGGCTCTCGACCGATTTCCGAACTTATATGTGGAATTGGGAGCACGGATCGGCGAATTGGGTCGTCAGCCTCGAACCGCCCGTCGATTTTTCGAGAATTATCAGGATAGAATCTTGTTTGGAACAGATGCGATTCCTTCTCCTGAAGGTGATGCGACGCCGCAACAAGTCTTCGGCGATACTCTCTATGAAATTTACTTTAGATTCCTAGAGACAGAAGATGACTATTTTGACTACGCTCCTGCGAAGACTCCTCCACAAGGGCGATGGCGCATCTACGGTTTAGGTCTACCAGATTCGGTTTTAAAGAAGGTGTATTTTGAAAATGCCGCACAGCTACTTGGGATAGACGTTTGATGCAAGTTAGTGAGTCCAGGAGGGTAGATGTTGAAGATCACAAGAGGCGTGTATGTTTTATGCTTCGTGTGTTTTATGTCTGACAATCACATGCAAAGTCAGGATGTGGAGTACGTAGTAGTACGAACTGATGCTTCACCACAGGAGGTTGTGGACAATGAATCTCCGTGGTGGGAAGCGCGACGGATCAAATGGGGTCCGGCAGCTTATGAGACAGAATTTCGTGCTCTGTGGAGTGACCNGGGATTGTACNTACGTTTTGAGTCCACGGANCCTAATCCTTGGTTCACGATGANNGAACATGATGATCCAATCTGGAATGAAGAAGTAGTNGAAATNTTCATCGANCTGGATCGTTCTGGGACCAACTATGCTGAGATCGAAATAANCCCAGCAAATGTNGTNACTGANTTAAGCATAATGTGGGANGGAGATGACCGAGAGGGGGATCTCTCCTGGAACCTTGAAGGATTAGAGAGTCATGTGCGACTTAATCGGTACAGAGATGGGTCCACAGCCGGTTGGACTGCCGTGGCATTTNTGCCATGGCCAGGATTTGCNTCATTNCCATCTGCAACAGCGATGACCTTACCACCAGCGGCTGGAACACACTGGCGTTTTAATGTCTTTCGTATAAAGCGACCGTGGGGTGAGTCTGACCCGTNACGGGATGTTGTTTTTGCGGCCTGGTCACCAGTAACAGGCGAGAGTTTTCACGAGCCAACTGTGTTTCGTGAACTNGTGTTTGANGGAANTAGTGAGNTNCCCAGCCAGGNGCCAGACTGACGAGCCAGCGTAGACGTGCTTGTTAGGGACTAAGGTGAATGACGAGTTCTCTGTTTCGTCATTTGAACCCTAGTACCTGTAGTGTGATGGCTTGTACGGTCCACCGACNGGCACACCGATGTAATCTGCTTGCGCTTGAGTCAGTTCGGTCAATTTGACGCCNANATGGTCCAAATGAAGGCGTGCGACTTTTTCGTCTAACTCCTTNGGCAACATGTAAACCTTTTTTTCGTANTGNCCTTTGTTCGCATGCAGTTCCAGTTGTGCGATCACTTGGTTGGTGAAGGACGCTGACATCACGAAGCTNGGGTGGCCTGTTGCACATCCTAAGTTCAGCAANCGTCCTTCAGCCAANATCATTACGCTNTGNCCATCTGGAAATCGCCATTCATCGTACTGCGGTTTNATATTGATGTGNTCAATNCCCTCGAATNTTTTTAGACCGGCCATGTCAATCTCGTTGTCAAAGTGACCGATGTTTCCNACGATTGCCTTGTCCTTCATTCTAGACATATGTTCCACTGTAAAAATATNGAAGTTCCCAGTGGCAGAAATNAAAATNTCGACTTGTTCNACNACATCCTCAAGGGTNACGACTTGGTANCCTTCCATNGCAGCTTGCAAGGCGCAGATNGGATCGACTTCNGTTACCATGACTCGGCAACCNTGACCACGCAAGGCTTGNGCGCAGCCTTTACCNACNTCACCGAAACCACACACGAGAGCGGTCTTNCCCCCGAGCATGACATCAGTGGCTCGTGCNAGACCGTCNGGGAGNGAATGTCGACAGCCGTAGATGTTGTCGAACTTNCCCTTCGTTACAGANTCGTTCACATTGATAGCGGGGAAGAGNAGCGTCCCNGCTTCCATCATCTGATACAGACGGTGCACNCCGGTCGTCGTTTCTTCGCTTACGCCGCGAATGGCCGGAGCAATTTTATGCCAGTATTGTTTGTCCTTCGTCTGGAGTGTTCGAAGCGAGTCGAGAATAACNCCCCATTCTTCAGGGTCAGTACTCGGTTGAAATGCAGGAACAGCACCGACTTGCTCAAATTCGTAACCCTTATGAATNAGGAGTGTCGCGTCGCCACCGTCATCTACCATTAACTCTGGTCCAGAACCGTCTGGCCATCGCAGTGCTTCGTTTGTACACCACCAATATTCCTCCAGCGTTTCACCTTTCCAAGCGAACACCGGAATACCCAGTGGCTTAGTTGGGGTGCCGCCCGTCTCTGGGTGACCGACGACCACCGCTGCCGCNGCGTGGTCCTGCGTCGAAAAGATGTTNCAAGAGACCCANCGAACATCTGCGCCAAGTGCTGCCAACGTTTCAATCAGGACTGCAGTTTGTACGGTCATGTGCAAACTACCCATAATCCGNGCGCCAGCNANTGGNCGTTGNCCTTCATATTCTCGTCGGAGGGCCATCAGGCCAGGCATTTCCTGCTGAGCGAGTCTGATTTCCTTGCGGCCGAATTCGGCTAGNGACAGATCAGCAANCTTATAGGGTAGGCGGTCGACCGCTACAGCGTCAGTAAATGCGTGGGCACGGTCGGTTGCNACGGGGGTCATGTGTTTCTCCTTAACGCGACGTTACTAGATATCAAAATGCAGTGTTTACCGATTCTTAATTTACNATTCTACTCGATCGGCACGATTTTGTGAGCCAGGTCGGATGTCCTGCCTGATTCGTAATGAACAAGATCTTGAGAAATCTCGTCGAGACGATAACCGTTCTCTCACATTGAGTGAAGCAGTAGATNGGATTTCANTNTTTCCCGNGTGCTGGTGATGGCCTCTGCAGNTGNAGGCNTTCAAGGACGTNACAATCTGCAGGCTGCTCGGCCACCCTNNAANTTAAATNACACCAGCTTTGATCCGGTACCCACCGTCAGGGTTCTCCTCACGGTAATCGTTGTGGCAAGACCCACAAGTGCCACCGATTCGGTTACGGATGTCCGGGAGCGACGAAAAATCCTGGTTATCGACAGCTGCTTTGAGGTCGCTGGCTGCCTGCCGAGCGTCTTCAGCAATGNTCGCGGCACCGTCNGCACCGTNTGCCTCTAAAAACGTTTTCACGCCTGTGAATATTTCGANTAAGTGNTCGGCNCCGGCTGCTGTCTGTTCGCCNTCGCGGGCTTCGATGCTCTGCTCGAACGGCACCGAANGTCTTGCCGACGTCTTTCATAGCTGCATCAAATCCTGATTCATCGGCTATCTCTGGCACCTGAGAAAGACCGGANAAAACGAAAAAACTCACGGCTACNACTAGGTATGCACGCATCGAAATCCTCCNGAAAGNCTCGTGGNTTTTCGNCGGNAACGGNCNATATCGTAATTCAGTATATACGATAGTTCATGCTATGAGATGATGACCAAACATTTGGTTGCACTGAAGTTGACGTTCTGGTTCGAGTCTAGGAGGTTGAGATGCTAATTCGACGGGCGGTATTCACTTGGGTCTTTTTTTCTGTAGCAGTTGGAGTTCTCCAGGCGCAGTCGCTTGACCTACTGATTCGTGGAGGACGAGTGATTGACCCCCGTAACGAGATTAACGCTGTGCTTGATGTAGGGATTGCTGATGGAAAAGTTGTTGAGGTGGCAGAGCAGATTCAGGAGAGTAGGGCCCAGACGGTGGTGGATGCGTCTGGATTAATTGTGACGCCAGGCTTGATCGACTTGCATGCCCATGTGTTTTTTGGCACCGAACCGAACGCTTATTTGAGTAACAGCTTCACTGCACTGCCTCCAGACGGGTTCACTTTTAGAGTAGGAGTGACGACTGTCGTTGATACCGGTGGAGCCGGGTGGCGCAATTTCATCCAATTCAAGGAACAGGTGATCGATCGATCACAAACACGTGTATTGGCAATGCTCAACATCGTTGGAAGTGGAATGAAAGGTGGACCCGTTGAGCAGAATGTGGCCGACATGGATCCTGAGCTCACAGCTCAGCGCGCCTTAGAATTTCCGGATATCGTCGTGGGGATTAAGGTTGCGCATTACCGAGGAGAAGATTTTGGGCCTGTGGATCATGCGGTTACAGCAGGTGGCCGTGCGAATGTCCCCGTCATGGTCGATTTCGGCACTCATGAACCCGAACTTTCACTGGAAGCCTTATTGCTCAGACACCTCCGTCCCGGCGACATCTACACTCATACATATATGAATGTGAACGGGCGCTTGCCGATCGTTGATTCAGATGGAATGCTGAAGCCGTTTGTGTCTAATGCGCGTGCTCGAGGTATCGTGTTTGATGTTGGACACGGTGGAGGCAGCTTTCTGTTTAGTCAGGCCATTCCTGCAATGAGCCAAGGTTTTCCGCCCGACACGATCAGCACCGATCTGCACACTGGCAGCATGAATGGGGGCATGAAGGACATGCTGAATGTGATGTCTAAGTTTCTTAATATGGGGATGTCTGTTCAGGATGTGGTTGAGCGATCCACTTGGAATCCTGCCCAGACGATTAATCGGGACGATCTTGGGCATCTCAGCATTGGAGCCGTGGCGGATGTCACTGTCTTACGAGAACGGGACGGTGAATTTGGCTTCGTGGACGTTGTTGGTGGAAAGCTCATTGGCGATCGGAAATTTGAAGCCGAACTAACCGTACGCGCTGGCCAGATCGTTTGGGACCTGAATGGTTTATCGCGGGTCAACTAGGACATGATGGCGCCAAGGTAACCCCGATCGACCTCACGGGCTACGTACTTAAGTTATAGCGTCCCGAAATATTTCAGCACACCGTGCGGCGACTACCGGTGCATCTTCAGGTTCCATCATCCATACTCCAATGTCGAGTTGTGATGCGCCACCCGCGCCGGGCCTTGCTTCGATACGAGGTTCACCTTGGCGGAGCGCGTTTGCTACGTCATCGCGTGTTAGATTGATGTGTGTGGAGTCCCATGTGATTGCTACATGGGGCACCTCATTTGCGATATGNGGNACNAACTGATTGGCAGTNACTCCAGGNATGTCTGANACNCCAGCGATAATAGTGCGGACTCTCGATTCCCACTCGTTCCATTCTGCNTCGTGATCTTTCTCAACNTAGAGTTCAACAGCCCGTGTTAAACCCATAATNTCTTCTTTGCCNACCTTCGCNATTCTGGCGACCGAGTTGGANTGTGGNGANCCGTTCAGATACGCTGCATCGANNAGNTCNCGTCGGCCCAGTAAGAGNCCTGAGCATTGCGGGCCCCGCAGNCCCTTACCTCCNCTGAAGGCAGCAAGGTCAAATCCCATCTCNGTGAATATGCGNAAATTTTCAACGGGAGGGAGATCTGCTGCNGCGTCAATTAGGGTGGGAATACCNGTTTTTTGCCCGAGACTGGCGAATTCTTCGCGGTCGATCTGACCTTGATCATTNGCANNNTTNAGGAAAAANAGCATCGCTGTNTGCTCGGAAGTCGCTGCCTCCAGTTCTTGTCGNGTTTCAATCTCCACGAGGTCAACCCCCACGTTTCGAATGGCATGNTCGTAGCCAAAGCGATGTGATTTCTGGATGATGACTTGGTTNTTGAGTCCAGTCGTATCTGGTATCTGACGNATTGCNTNGACGTCTGACCCGCNCACGCAGGCTGCCGTAGCCTGGGTCANCGCTGCAGCACATCCCGAGGTTACGAGAGCTGCTTCGCTCCCAACGAGTGAGGCNANGCGTTCGCCGGCTATCTGGTGTAGCTCANCAAGNGAGACGTACTGTNGGGAGGCTTCGTGCATTGCTGTGACAACTTCTTGAGGCATCAAGGATGCCGTCANTGCNGTATAGGTNCCAGCCGCATTNATGAAGGGCCGNACGCCAAGGCGGCTATAGATATCATCGACTGGNANTGCGTTNTCCTCGGTAGGTGCAGATTGNCACCCCGTNGCCAGTAGCCCNGCNGTNGGTGTGATTGCTGCCGTAGTCAGGAATTGTCGTCGAGACCATCTTGTGAAAANGCGATTCATGAAGACCTCCAGAGGGTTTTACTCTACAGTNAGAACAGNCGTNGNGATGATNNTCTAGATATAANGCCNCNCAATCATAATTCTTTTGTTATGCATGATAGNTCAACNTCCGTNGCAATCGTTGGAATACCGTTCGATGANAATTCNTCNTTNTTAANNGGGTGNGCACAGGCGCCCCAGCAGATCCGTGANGCNTTCCAGTCTNCTGCGACNAANATGTGCGCNGAGAGTGGACGCGATCTTGCANCNATTGNTNACTTGTGTGATGTTGGNGACTTAACCATCCCAGNCGGGATTTCCGCTTTTNCTGCGATTGAGCAANAGGTNACNNCCTTACTTGATCAAGGATATCGNCTTGTCGCCTTAGGTGGTGACCATGCGGTGACCTATCCNNTTGTGCGNGCTACTGCAAAAAAGCATTCGAGTTTGACAGTGCTNCANCTNGACGCACATNCCGATTTNTATGATGAGTTTGNTGGCAACAAATTTTCGCANGCNTGCCCTTTTGCGNGGATNATGGAGGAAGGGNTNGTNACACGTCTTATNCAGATGGGCATTAGGACGATGACNCCACACCAGCGTGAGCAGGCAGCAAGGTTTGATGTGGAGGTGCATCCNGTGGANCGGTGGTCGACNGATNTCTGNANAAGNTTGGAGGGACCAGTCTATTTNTCNCTGGATCTAGANGTGCTCGACCCTGCGTATGCNCCTGGGCTCTCNCATCANGAACCGGGGGGCGTCTCGACTCGTAACGTCTTAGATNTNATTCAGCACCTCGGAATGGGNAAGTCTACATTCGTCGGTGCTGANATCGTCGAGTACAATCCGACTCGNGACTTGAATGGTGTCACCGCGACGGTAGCCGCCAAGTGTCTCAAGGAGATTGTTGACCGTCTATTAGCANCTGCTTCTTAGTGAATCGAGCGATACTGCTTCCATAAACTCTACGAGAAGTTTTCATTCAACCCTNCGTGNTNTCAGTGNGAGCAAACGTTGGGCTTAGATGTTNAAANAACCCAATGTCTCGAACNGTTTCATTTATTTCGCTCGGTCTTTTGTGCCTAGTTTGGGGTTCGACTTGGCCCATTATCAAGATTGGTCTAGAGGCGGTCCCACCGTTTCTTGCGGCTGGNGTCCGATTCTTGATTGCTGGCATTGTCCTTTTTGGATTGAGTTGGCTGCAGGGTGTTCGACTGCCGAAGACTTTCCGAGCTCATTTTGGATTACTTTGTATCGGCGTCGGCATCGGTTTGTCATATGGTGCAGTGTACTGGGGGCAACAGTACATTCCAGCTGGCCTCAGNGCGGTNCTATTCGCGACAAATCCANTGTTTGTNATGCTGCTGGCCCATGTGGCAGTCGACTCTGAGGCNATCACCTGGAGAAAGTTCGTTGGCGTACTCCTTGGATTCTTTGGGGTCGTCTTTATTTTCCAGGATGACTTACAGTTACCCAATCGCCTTAACGTGATTGGAGCTGCNGTAACTCTGATATCTCCCNTCGTCGTCAGTCTTAGTAACGTGGGTATTAAAAAATGGGGGTATCACTTCCACCCGTACAATCTGACAGCTTTGCCGATGACCTATGCGGCAGCACTATTGCTGGTAGTTTCGTTCTNGAGTGAAAACGTAACGCATGTGTGTTGGACTCCCGCTGCGGTGAGCTCGGTGCTGTACTTGTCGATTGTTGGTTCCGTCTTTGGATTTGTGATCTTCTATAGCTTGTTGAAGAAGTTNCCGGTTAGCACATTGTCGTTTGCGTCCTACGTTTTTCCGGTCGTAGCGTTGGCACTAGGTTATGTGCTTCTTGGCGAAACGCTAGAAATGCAGACACTGGTAGGAGGAGCCACCATTTTGGTTGGAATTATTNTNGCNACTCGAGGTGGGAACAGCAGTTACCAACAGACTCTGGGGAATGATTGATGTTGACGTCNCAGAGGGATCTCTTTGCACTACCCGAGGATACTCACTATTTGAATTGCGCCTACATGTCGCCCATTCCGAAAACTGTTGCTGACGCTGGAATGACTGGCATCGCTCGTAAACAGGTGCCAAGTNAGATTATGNCCGAAGATTTTTTCANTGANAGCAATCGCGCGCGCGCGTTATTCGCACAATTGGTAAATACGCCCGANGCNCAACGCATCGCAATCCTNCCAGCTGTTTCGTATGGGATGGCTGTGGTGGCGCNCAATACGTTGTTCGAGNCAGGACAGAACATCGTCGTAGCGCACGAACAGTTTCCCAGTAACGTATACCCTTGGCACGTCGTTGCTCAAATGCATGGTTTGGAAGTGCGNACGGTGAAGCCTCCGGTTCGTTTGCACCGGGGTGACGAGTGGAGCACTAGAATACTTGAGGCAGTCGATCGGAACACCGTGATTGTCGCATCGGCACCGGTGCATTGGACCGATGGTACGTGTTTTGATCTCGAAGCGATTGGCACCCGTGCCCGTGATTGCGATGCGGCGTTTATAGTTGACGGTACGCAGGCCGTCGGAGCGATGCCGTTTGACGTTGAACGGCTTAAACCAGATGCACTTATTTGCGCTGCCTATAAATGGCTCCTCGGTCCGTATTCAATAGGTTTAGGCTATTTCGGACCACGGTACGATGGTGGAAAACCACTTGAGAATCACACGTTTGCACGCGTCGGTAGCGAGGACTTTCGCAACTTGGTGAACTACTCCGATCAATATCGACCAGGAGCGGAACGCTACGATGTGGGCGAGCACGCGAATTTTGTCTTAACGCCCATGCTCATCGCTGCGCTCGAACAGGTCTTGCGCTGGAATCCCGACGAGATCCAACAGTATTGTCGAACACTTACTGTCGAATTATTTGCAGAGGCGGAAGCGCTTGGTTTTGGTTTCGAGCAAGAGAGATGGCGGGGTGCGCATTTGTTTGGTCTGTATGCTCCAGAGTCAGTTGACTTGGCGACCGTGTTTGCTAGGTTGCGTGAGCGAAATGTCTTCGTTTCGTTACGGGGTCGTGCACTTCGTATTTCACCACATCTTTACAATAATGCTGCCGACGTCGCTGCATTGGTGGAGGTACTTCGTACAGAGTCCCGCTAGAGGGGCTCTAGGAGGGGTCCTTGAGTCCAGGATGCCTTAGCTGTGCAACATATGTATATGTGCAAATTCCAGTTGATCTCGGAATACCCTAGAGAAGTTATACTTGAGACGTCTTTCGACGCACCTTGGCTTGGAATTGTAATCGTCTGAGGTGCAAATAACTTATGACACGGAGCCTGCATGCGGAATTCGAATAATGGCGGGGGATTTGACCCTCAGAAAGTCTGGTACACGCGGTGCACGATTGACCTTAATACGAGGTCGATTCATGTAGAGGAAGTACCGTGCCGTAATCTCGAGGACGTATTGGGTGGTTTTGGGCGGTCGTTCCAAATGCTGATGACGCGTGATGTTAGTGATGCGTTTTCATCGAATAATCCGTTAATCGTGAACACAGGTTTATTGACGGGCTCAAATGTCATGACGGGTCTACGGACCTATTTTTCTTCGTATAGTCCCTTGAAACATTCAAACAAGGGTTTGCCAGCAGCAATTTGGTCCGCAGGGAGCGGCAAGTTTGGTTCCAAGATGAAATGGGCCGGGATCGATGAAATCGTCATCGAAGGCAAGTCGAGTTCACCAGTTCTTATCGTGATCGAGGACGGGGCCACTGGGCCTGAGGTCGCTTTGAGCCCTGCAGAATCGCTGCTCGGCAAGGACACCCACGAGAAAATCCTTGCACTCCACGCGGAATATTCAGATGCACACTTTGCTGTCATTGGGCCTGCAGGTGAAAACTATACAAACTGCTATTTTGCTGCAGTCGCAATGAGTACAGAAAACGAACTCAAATCTAGAGATGACAAATGTCGATTCGCCGGTCGTGGCGGCATGGGCACGATTATGGGTTCGAAAAACTTAATCGGCTTTGTCGCGCGGAGTGCCGATAAGCTCACGAAGTTGGCGTCGGAGACTAAAGAACTAAACAAAAAGATCGCACAGGGAGTTGGTTCGACGAAATTTAGAGAAGCGAACAAGGGTGGTTTGGGA
>NZSH01000012.1 GCA_002696705.1 Woeseiaceae bacterium
CGGTTGTTCTGGTCTAAAATGAATACATAAAATGAGAAAGAAAATCTTTAAGGCTCGGTTAGTTTCAATCTCGTCAAACTACATTTCGCGCTTGAAGCTAGACCGTGCATGGAGGTAGCTGACTTGGCTTTCCAATCTGAGCAAAAAACTAATTTGATCGGTGACTATCGCACCCACGATAGCGACACAGGTTCACCAGAAGTGCAAGTCGCACTGCTCAGCGAACGCATTAGTTATCTAACGGAGCATGCCAAGTNAAACGCGAAGGANCATANNTCACGACGGGGCTTGCTTAAACTTGTCGGACAACGGCGNCGCCTNCTAGATTACCTTAAGCGGAAAGATTCGGACCGTTATGCGAGTCTGATCCAAAGGCTGGGTATTCGTAAGTAGTCTCTGCTAGGGTACCTAGTGGAAGCATCCGGATAAGCTCTACAACCGTGAAGTTCGTCACTTCCCCGAAANATCAGTAAAGGCGATTTACCTATGCACANACGTGATCTGAAAATCGGACGAGAGATTTTCTCGATCGAAACTGGAAAACTNGCTAAGCAGGCGGATGGTGCNGTAGTGGTCCGTTACGGCGATACCATGGTGTTAGTCACAGCTTGCTGTGCGTCTACCNCACGCGAAGGCATTGATTTTCTTCCCTTAACAGTGGATTACAAGGAATACGCATACGCCTCAGGCAGAATTCCAGGAGGGTTTTTCAAGCGCGAAGGTAGGCCGACAGAAAAGGAAACGCTCACAAGTCGAGTGATTGANCGACCACTTCGCCCNCTATTCCCACAAGGATGGCAACGCGAAACACAAGTCATTGCCTTNGTCCTCTCNGCNGANACCAACTACGATTCNGATGTCCTCGCTCTCACGGGCGCCTCTGCAGCGCTTNCATTNTCAAACATTCCGTTTACTCAAACTATCGCATCAGTGCGTGTCGGNCTNATAGAANGTGAATACGTAATCAACCCATCATACGAAGAACGACAAAACAGCATCCTNGANCTAGTTNTAGCTGGNANTAAGNATGCCATCGTAATGGTTGANGCCGGAGCTGANCANATTTCTGAAGGTCAAATNCTGGAAGCGCTCGANAAGGGTCATGCNGTTATCAAACAAATTATCGAGTTGATTGACACGATGGCAGGCGAGGTCGGCAAACAGAAATTAACAGTCGAGCCACATNCAATAGCTCCTGANAGACGAAGTGANATTGAGGCGAAAGTNCTCAATCCATTAACTGACGCAATGCGCATCCGNGGAAAAATTGAGAACTANGCCCAAGTTGACCAAGTNCTTGATGACCTACTGGNGACCTTACCAGAAGNCGATACAAATCTGCNTGCGGATGCCAAGNAGATATTCAAGGAACTCAATGAACAGGTATTGCGTTCTGAAATTCTTGAGCGTCAGATACGTTTAGATGGAAGAAAGTTCGACGAAATTCGACCAATTTCGTCTGAGGTTNGCNTGTTACCTCGTACCCACGGTTCAGCGGTGTTCACAAGGGGTGAAACGCAGGCTTTAGTTACAACCACTNTAGGCACTGGTGACGATAAACAAAAAATTGAAACGCTGGCCGGTGAAACTTATCGGCGATTCATGTTGCATTACAATTTCCCTCCTTTTTCAGTNGGCGAAGTAAAATTTCTAAGAGGCCCTGGACGTAGGGAAATNGGACACGGTGCTCTTGCGGAACGTGCATTAGCACCCGTGATCCCAGATGAAGATAAATTTCCCTACACTATGCGCNCCGTATCGGAAATTCTGGAATCAAACGGTTCGTCATCAATGGCCACAGTGTGCGGCTCTACTCTCAGCTTAATGGATGCCGGCGTACCATTGGCNTCACCTGTTGCAGGTGTTGCGATGGGACTTATTNTAGATGAGAAGAATGGGCAACACGCAATTCTCAGTGACATCGCTGGAGCTGAAGATCATTATGGCGACATGGACTTTAAAGTTGCTGGTACCGAAAAAGGTATAACTGCTCTACAGATGGACATTAAGGTNGCTGGCATCACTACAGAGATCATGCGTGAAGCACTTGAGCAGGCACGAGTTGGTAGGCTGCACATTCTNGATAAAATGAGNGGCACCTTACCAGCTTTTCGGGANGACATTTCCACGTATGCGCCTCGAATCGTGACGGTCAAGATTCCGGTAGATAANATTCGCGANGTCATTGGNCCAGGCGGAAAAATGATNAGAAGCATCATTGAGCGCACAGGTGTCAAAATCAATGTCGAAGATGANGGACAGGTAAATGTTGCATCGTCTGATGAATCTTCTGCCCAGAAGGCANTCGATATCATCCAAGANCTCACAGCGAGCCCAGAGCTCAATAAATCATACATGGGTCGAGTACAACGCATCACCGACTTTGGCGCTTTTGTAGAAATAATGCCTGGNATCGACGGCCTACTGCACGTCTCGGAAATTGCAAATCATCGTGTCAAAGACGTTCGTGATGAGCTTCANGACGGNGAACGCATCCTTGTCAAGGTGATAAACGTTGACCCTTCAGGAAAAGTCCGACTCAGTCGCAAGGCTCTTTTACAAGAGCAAGAAAGTGACGGACAGTCAGGCAAAAAGGATTAAGCCAANAGAGNTNCTCCANNCNNATCTGGAGAAATGGTCCTTNGACNCNCACTTCTTNGTGCTAATCAACCAGCGGCCGCTTNATTCCNCACATTTTGCCCCTCCAGTTTANCCCAGCGCTGAGCTTCTGCAATCCGATGAGCAACGGACGGATGGGCATGAAAAAGAACTTCATTTAAACGGGATGGCCGATACTCAGCAAGGTTTTGGGCGCAGAGACGCCGAAGTGCGGATATAAATGCAGTGGGCTTCCTAGTCATTTCCAGTGCCTTACGATCGGCAAGTCGTTCTTGATATCTCGATATTAGGTTGATGATCGGTTGACCAGACAGCACAGTTAGACCAACCACGAGNACGAGCAGNGGTAATCCGCTCACATCATCAATGCTCTGNAATCCAAAGTNGTTGACAAATATAGGTAANACCACNGATGCGTTAAAACATCCTGCAAGCAGAACTAACGAGTCNCAAACTAGACTAAACCAAATGTGGCCATGCAAATGATGCGCCAGTTCGTGTGCTAGCACAACCTCNATCTCGTCATCCGAGTAATTCTGTATGAGTGTATCGGAAAGNAAAATACTACAAGTATCACCAAAACCTGCGACTGTCGCATTAGCTCTTCGATTTCNTNCTCCTACACGAAGTTCATACACTCCAAGNGTGGTGGTNCCAGCACGCTTNGAGAGATCTTTTAAACGTTGACACAGAACNTGACGNTCAACTGGTACGAAGCGTGTGTGTCTTGGTAACAACACNGCTGGCGCTATTCTCATCACGCCACCCATTACAAGTGAACAAAGGATCCCAGCAAAGAGCCACCATAAACTAGGCCAGAATCGCATGGNGATGTAGACACTTGCCACAACAGGAGAAGCAANTAGAAGAGTGAAAANCATGGCCTTGAGATGATCAANNACTGATNCTCCAAGAGAAACTGTGGTCAANCCATATCGACGNTCAAGATTCACAGTGTAGAGGTGTGGTCCNAGNATTAGNGCTTCATGGAGCACAATCAAAGCGATTGCAGACANACAAGCGACAGCAATAGACCTGATAAAAGACGGTNCGNCCANAGCAGNAGNAAAATCTTGGGCAATATCACGTATGATCTCATTGCTNCCNGATCCGATTAGGAAAAGAAGCATAGAGANACTAGTNATAAGTGAGAATATTGATGCGCGGCGCCGTAGACGATGATACCTNGTAGCTTTATCTTCGTTCACTCTTCAACAAGACANGTAAGAATTATTCAANGACAGCTANCAGGCCNNTGGTGAGCCTCTCAGTTAACCTGCATTGAGATGAGTTTGGACACGCCCGGTTCCTCCATGGTCACCCCGTAAAGACGATTAGCAATTTCCATCGTTTTGCGGTTGTGNGTGATCAAAATNAACTGGGTATGNTCTTGCATCCCACGCAGCATATCAATGAAGCGGCCAATGTTTNCGTCGTCTAGTGGNGCNTCAATTTCATCAAGCAGACAAAATGGACTCGGTTTNTATTTAAAAATAGCAAACATAAGCGCCATNGCACACATCGCTTTTTCCCCACCTGAAAGCANCTGAACACTCTGTAAACGCTTGCCGGGTGGTTGTGCAATGATATCTACTCCACTTTCGAGAACATCAGCTTCGTCAAGCAATACTAAACCAGCGCGCCCTCCTCCGAACAAAGTTGAAAATGTAGACTGAAAGTGTGTGTTAATCGCTTCGAACGCCTCTTGGAANCGTTCTTTAGTGGTTTTATTAATCTTTTTGATAGCAGTGGTAGTTGCTGNAATCGAGTCTAGGAGATCTTGCTGTTGCGACGTCANGAAGGCATGCCGNGTTTCCAATTCATCNAATTGGTCAATAGCCATCATATTCACAGCACCTAGTCGNTCGATTTTTGAACGCATTCGTACGAGCATTTCATCTGCAGTTAGTGGACGAGGCTTAGACGCAGACTCTGAACTTTCNCTATCGAGATGCAAGTTGGCGTCTACGCTATCATCAATGACTTCTGTGTCTGAAAAATCGGCTTCTTCTTCGAAATCATCATGAGTTTCAGCCGTATCAATATCGGGCTGAATCGCACCGTCCGACTNCAATTGGGCCACCTCAGCAACAACNGTNTCTAGATNCAGTTGGGTAGCTTCCAANCAGGAGTTACTCAAATGTGANAAATCTGCCTCAGCTGTNGCACAAGAAACCTTGANTTGACCAACCTTATCGCGAATCTCATCNAGTTCGGANCGTGATGTTCTAATAGTTTCATCCAAGCCGCTAAAATCGTGACGCAACTCCAACACTTCGTCNGACCCTGACTTCACAGCAGAACNAAGCAAATCAAATTTTTCAACCTCTCNGGCCAATTCNTTCTCAGCACTTTCGATACCAGAGTGTAACGATTCACATCGAGCTTCGGCCCGCTCCACTGCTTCCGTTTGTGCTGCTAACCTTACCTCAAGGTCTNTTACTAATTCCTCAAGCCGTTGTACNTCAGTCTCNGTGGCCGCAGATCGCTCTGTCAAAGCTGCATAGGAAGCCTTCGACTCTGCAAGCCGTTGTCTCAACACTTCAATCTCAGTTTTNGCTTGAAACAAGTCTTGCTGGGCCAGCGTCAAACACTCATCTGCCTTCCGTTTTTTNAGANCTATCTGTTCAAGCGATTCTTGNACTTCACCCTGNCGANTCTTAANACTCTGTTGTTCTTCTTCAGCTTTCTGCAGTTCNACATTNAGAAGGTCTTGTTTACGTTGAAGGCGGGATGACTCGTTACCNAAGGTGCCNAGCTGNAGATCATACTCAAGNAATGATTTCTCATGCTTTCTCTGNTCCCCTTCAAATCCTGCAATCTTTGACTCAAGATCGANCTGCACATGGTTGAGTGNTTGAAGTTCAGTCGTGATGACCTCTGCCNNACTTCGCATNGTTAGCAGTTTNCTCTGNAGCTCTNTCACTTCTCGTTTAGTGGCCAGNATCCCAAGCGCCTCAGTCTGNCCTCCACCACATACCAATCTTGAACCACTGAAAATATCCCCTGACAATGTCACAATCTGTTGACTTGTCTGACCAGCAACCGTTATCGCCTGCTCNGGAGTNTTAGCAATCGCAACCNGCCCNGCNACCACNCGAATGGCTTCACGGATAGCCGATGCGTAAGGGCCCTCAACTNTAACNACAGATTCCACCGACAAGAGTTCTGCAGGCGTNATATTCTCAGATTGTTCAGTTTNNNNAGGTNAATCATCCACCACCAGAAATCCGCAANGACCTGCTTTTTCCTTGCGTATGTNCTCCAACCACNCCGTCGCATGAACATGCCGNGACACTANAACGTACTGCAACAAGTTTCCCAGACAAGCTTCAACAGCACATTCGTACTCNGGAGCNACATTGACGTAATCAGCAACTGATCCAAAATGAGGAATGGTTTCACTCTTTTGCGAAAGGATAAACCGTGCACCATCAATGTAACCGGNTCGTGCTGNACTTAATTCTTCAAGAGACTGCAGACGCGCTGCAAAAGTCGCGATATCGCGATCAGATGTATTAGNNTTNTCAAGNAAGNCACTATGTTGCTCACNAAGCGTAGATAATTCACGTTGACACTTGCCATAAGCTTCTANAACTGTGNCTAGATCCTTCTGCACAAGAGCACGNGCNTCAACCGTCGTCTGATGNGTCGNTGAGAGTTGCTGAGTNTCAGACTTCACATCCTGGTTTTCAATATCAATCTTAGCNAATTCATCNAAAAGTCTCGTTTGGGNATTTGTTGCGTGCTCTAAAGNATGCTGCAGCGTGGTCGCAGTATTAATAACTGAGAACACNTCACTTCGGNACGCCTCAACATCTTTCTCCTTANCTTCTACAGNTTGCCGANTNCCTAGGTNCTCAACTTCAACTTCCNACAATTGCTGAGCAACCTGATCTCGCTCNCGTCTCACTAAATCAGCGTTCTTTCGACGTTCCGTAAGATCGATNCNCGCCGGCTCTTGACGTAATTNGAGATTGCTAACTTCACTACGTAATTCCTGCAACGTTACATTTAAATTTGAGATCTGTTCTTTATCAAATTCGATCTGCTGCTGCCGTTTTTTAATATCAAGGTCACACGCATGAACTGTGTCACGATCTGACGTGACCTTAGTTTCACTTTCAACTAACTTAATACGCAATTGCTCTTGGCGCGTTTCAACTTGAGAGAGACTGTCTGCAGCGACCTGTTCTCGGGAACGTGCTTCCGTGAGTTCGAGACGCGCAGCCTCTACCGTCTCGCCTAACAACTGATATCGATGCGCAAATACAACTTTCTCCCATTTACGCAATTCGTCACGCAACCGCCGATATCGACGAGCCTTTGCAGCCTGTCTCTTTAAAGCATTCCGCTGCTTCTGAACCTCGTAGACAATATCCTCAACACGAACCAAGTTTTGCTGCGCTGCGTCGAGTTTTAACTCGGCAGCATGACGTCGACTCTTATATTTCGTTACACCTGCCGCTTCTTCTATCAAGAGCCGGCGATCGTGTGCGCGTGCGCTTAAAATCTGTCCAATCTTGCCTTGTTCGATGACCGCATAGCCCTTGACGCCAACGCCCGCATCCATCAGGAGATCCTGAACGTCACGAAGGCGACACACTTTACCGTCAATGAGGTATTCACTTTCACCAGAACGATAGAGGCGCCTTGAAACCACGACATCACGCGCTCCAACTCCCGCTAATTCCGTATCCTGAGTCACGACCGACACATCGCTGGGCTCAACTGCAACAGGAACATTGTGACCATTCCCGTTACCATTGCTGGCAGAAATCACGCCTTTCAACAACAGTTTGACCTCAGCTGCAGATGTCGGCTTACGGCCATCACTACCGCTGAAAATCACATCCTCCATCCTGGCGCCCCGTAAACTTTTGGCACTCTGTTCACCAAGCACCCAAGTAATAGCGTCGACCAGGTTGCTCTTTCCGCACCCGTTTGGTCCGACGATAGCCGTTACACCTTGATCGAATGCCAATTCAGAACGGTCTGGAAAGCTTTTGAAGCCCGAGATCTCCAGGTTGTGCAGTTGTATACCTTGCTGCATTCCCTTGACTCCTCACCAAATAAATATGTCAAGCCAGTTAAACATCCGCGTACACAAAACTAGCCGTACGGTCGGACGCAATCGAACGCCGACGAACGGCTGGGAATTCTTCATCGGAACCTAGAGGGGTGCCATATTGTAAAATGACCACTAACTGCCCCCCCTCTACCGAGGTCGGCACATATCCATCACCACCGACCTGAAACAGCTAAATACAGTACCTAGAGACGACTACGGCGACTCCCTCCCCTCATTCTGGTATCTACCGGGAGGCCCCATTGCCACGCTTTTATCGGGCTAAGTGTACCAAGGTGCTACCCCTTGGGGCAAGGGTAATTTACCCCACAAAATATTGTTATCCAGGGCTGTCGCGAATGCTTGTGAAACGAAGAATCGGATGGCTTTACAGAAGGTCTCAGGGGTTCACTAAAGTCGATTTTTTCGGTAAAAGTGAAAGTTCCTGGGCTTCCTTGAACAGGCTGAGACCATACCAAGCCTGTGGGTCGTCGTTCAACAACCTTTGACGAGCTTCAACGATCCCAAATAGAGCAAGGTCAATTTCATAGCGAATCATACTGCGGATAAACAATCTGTCGCTCAGAAATGACTCTTCATTAATCGAGATCCGCTCATCTTCTAAAAACGATCTAAAATCACGCATCATCGCCTCAGACACTGCAAAACCTCGCGAAACCGTCTCACGGCCTGTCGCCGTCGCAGTAATACGCGTGTCGCCAAGTGCGGAGTACTTTTGCGCGTAACGGGGAAATGTCTGCCGAGCGTAAAGCAACCGCCCGAACTCAGTTGGAACAAAACCTTCTATAGGGCCAGGCTTAAAAAAGTCCGGTTCAATGCCGCCACCGCCATAGACCTGACGACCCCCAGACGTGTACTTTAAATCAGAGATCTCATGATCACGCTCCACGTCTTGCTCACGAAGGGAGTAAGTCAAATACTCAGAAAACTCACCGTCCCACGGACGTTGAATGAGTCGCCCGCTTGGTGTGTAATAGCGTGCCGTCGTTAGAGCCAGTCCAGCCCCTTGACTTATACGGTAGATTGATTGCACCAGAGCTTTTCCAAACGTCGTTTCTCCAACGATTAAGCCACGGTCATGGTCTTGCACTGCACCGGCAACAATTTCTGAAGCACTAGCACTGTTTCTATTCACCAGTATTACTAATGGCAACTCAGTAAAATCACTGTCTTTACTAGCATGATAATCCTGGTCGGAATTCTGAATTCGCCCACGTGTATAGACGATCATGTCCCCACGAGTGAGGAATCGGTTTGCCACCTTAATGGCCTGGTCAAGTGGTCCGCCAGGGTTATTCCTTAGATCGAGCAGTAACTGCTTCATCCCCTGGCCAGACAAGTCGTGCAATGCATTACTTAAATCGCGATCAGTCGTCTCTGAAAAATCACGTAAACGCACGTATCCCGTCGAACCATCAACCATGAAAGCACCGAGAATGGTGGGGATGTTGATTTCATCTCGTTCGACCGCAAGTGGAATGAGCTCATTGTAGCCCTCGCGGCGAATCGAGATATTAACCGTCGATCCTTTAGGCCCTCGCAACTGTCGTACTGCTTGATCACTAGTCCAACCCTTGATGTCCTCTCCTTCAATCCTCGCGATGACATCACCGCGTCGAATCCCTTGCCGGTAGGCCGGCGACCCTTCGAAGAGTGCGACTACAGAGATGTCACCATTACGAACCTGGATCGTAATGCCAAGGCCATAATAACGTCCCTCCTGTCGTTCACGCATTTGCGAGTACGAACGAGGATCCATGAAACTCGAATGTGGATCGAGTTTTTGAAGCATTCCGTTAATAGCACCGTACACGAGGCGATCAGAGCCCACGTCCCCAACGTAGGTTTCCTCAATAATTGCTAGAGCCGTTGCAAAAACTTTGTACTTTTCGAAACTACGATCTTGGGTTGCTAATAGTTGCCCACCAAACAAACCGCCTGTGACTGCTGAAAGGAACACAGCCCAGACCGCAAGGGAGGAAGATCTGGGCATTCTCATAAACTCGATACTAGCAGATAAGCCCCTATCCAACAATTAGTTCCAAGCGCTGACAGATACCAGATTGCTTGACCAGAGTAGCGGACGTTTCTATAATGCGATCAGTTACTTGCACGTGCTGGAAACCCTCATGCCGAGGGTTCTGCTGTCGAGCTGAGAATTACGATAGACGTCGGTGTAATCATTTGCGGTCGTCGCGCCGACAACAGTCAGACGTGCTAACGAAGGAGTGGCAGGCGATGTTTGGTTCAATCGGAATGCCCGAACTTATCATCATATTTGTAATTGCTTTAATTATTTTCGGACCACGTAAGCTGCCTGAACTTGGTAAATCTCTTGGCAAGAGTATCGGTGAATTCAAGCGGGCTTCAAACGATTTGAGGAATACCTTGGAGGAGGAGATCCGAGTCGAAGAGCATAAGCCACCACCGCTCAACACTGCGAAGAGCGATCCAACAGCTGAAACAGGTCAGACAAGCGACGAAACTCCGAAGGACGATCCAATAGCTCAAACAGGTCAGACAAACGACGAAAGTCAGACACCTTCTGCATCAACGCCTGCTACGCCAAGCAAGGGTCCGTCGTAAAGGTGGTTGATTAATTCTCGATGGCGCTGGAATCAAAATCCGAAAAACCCCCTGGCGAACTCGCTGNGTTACCACCAGGAGATGCCGANCCTGACGATAATTCGTCAGCTGGTCGGATGTCATTTCTCGATCACCTNGATGAACTCAGAAAGCGTTTGGTCCGCACGGTGCTGGGGATTCTTGCCGGGTTCCTAATAGCATTTGNATTTATTAAATATATCTTCGAATTTATCATGNTNCCGTTGCAACAGGTGCTCCCAGAGGGTGGAANACTNGTCTACACTGAACCGGCTGAAGCTTTCTTCCTCTACATGAANATTGCTGCACTAGCAGGTCTCGTNCTGGCGACACCATTCACCTTGACCCAAGTCTGGCTCTTCATTTCCCCTGGCTTGTTTNNGCACGAAAAGCGATTCGCGATCCCTTTTGTTGTNTTTTCCACAATGTTTTTTATCGTNGGAGCTCTATTTTCACACTATGCNGTCTTTCCGCTAGCNTGGAAGTTTTTTGCGGGTTTCTCAACGGATTACATGGAGTTCTTGCCAAAAATTGGTCCGGTCTTTTCACTCTACGTCAAGATGCTCCTTGCCATGGGAATTGTCTTCCAACTNCCAACCCTTATATTCTTCTTGGCACGCCTCGGCCTAGTGACNCCAAAATTNCTTATCAAAAACACGAAGTACGCAATTNTNATTATTTTCATCATCGCNGCAATACTCACACCGTCTGCTGATCCAGTAACACAAACGGCCATGGCAGTGCCAATGATCATGCTTTACGGGTTAAGNATTCTGATNGCNCACGTATTTAGGAAACGTTCNCTNGACGATGAATCAACGAAGTGANNCNACCGAGNGGNTCAATAGGCTTTCGCAAAATANGCCTCTTCNTGCGCTGGTNAATCACACGCTATACACGTACCATTCACCTCAGATTTATCAAGCGGTAGATTTCTAATCGTTGCCTGTGTNGCAGCCTTAATTCGCTCTTCNCAAGACCGATCNCCACACCACGGTGCAATTACAAACCCTGGCCTTCCTTGCATCATTTCCGTAAAGTCTTTATACGATTCNGTNCGAATCGTCCGCTGNTNNNTGAAGTGACAGGCTCGNTCATATAAANNATCTTGGATTTCTCTAAGAAGCGTCTGNACGGAAATCACCAAGTTGTCTCGCGACGTCGAAATTTTGTCCCTNGTATCACGGCGNGCCAACACGACTTGAGATTTTTCGACATCCTTGGGGCCGATCTCCAGACGCAAGGGAACACCTCGCATTTCCCATTCAGAAAATTTCCATCCTGGAGTATAGGCTTCCCGGTCGTCAAGTTTGACTCGAATACCGGCATCTCGTAACTGCTGCTCAACAGCTGTGACGTGTGGTAGAACGGTCTCTTTCCAGTTTCCANGCTGAATTGGAACGATCACGACTTGGTGNGGAGCGACCCGAGGTGGTAAGACCAGNCCACTGTCGTCACCGTGCGTCATGATAACACCACCAACCAANCGAGTGGACAAACCCCATGAAGTCTGCCANACGTGNTGTACGGACTTGTCACGAGCCTGAAACGTAATNTCGAAGACCTTTGCAAAGTTTTGCCCTAAGTGATGGGAAGTCCCCGCCTGGAGTGCCCGAGCATCACCCATCAAAGCCTCTATCGAATATGTATGCACNGCACCTGCAAATTTCTCGCTTTCGCTCTTTCTACCCTCAATAACAGGCATCGCNAGTTCACGTTCAGCGAAGTCTTTATAAACACCCAGCATTTGCAANGCNTCTTNCTCAGCCTCTTGCTCGGTTTCATGGGCAGTGTGCCCTTCCTGCCAAAGAAATTCGGTTGTACGTAAAAATGGNCTGGTAACNTTCTCCCATCGGACAACATTTCCCCATTGATTGATNAGTANTGGTAAGTCACGCCACGATTGAATCCATTTTGAGTACATCGTNCCTACAATTGCTTCAGACGTTGGTCTTACAACGAGNCGCTCNTCCAACTCTTCTTCACCGCCGTGGGTAACCCAAGCAACTTGAGGTGCGAAGCCCTCAACATGNGCAGCCTCTTTTTTTAGAAGTGATTCCGGAATAAATAATGGGAAATAAGCATTAACATGTCCTGTCGCTTTAAATCGATCATCCAACGCNTTCTGCATCAACTCCCAAATCGCATAGCCGTACGGCCGAATAACCATAGAGCCCTTGACNGGTGAATAATCAGCGAGTTCGGCTTTTCTTACTACATCCAGGTACCACCTCGAAAAATCTTCTGACTGAGGAGTGATTTCCTTTACAAATGTAGTATTTTTCTCCGCCATCGATACGCCACCTTAATTTTCGTTGATCCGCTCACAATTACTGCACCCTTCAGTGTATTCGAGCGTAGGAGGGCTNCGAAGGGAGCGAATTGCTGTATCCTACCATCGAACACCTAANTTATTCTTACTCGGATTCACCATGAAACCTATTCAAGTCAAAATCAAATCAGGCAGTCACACCTATCCGGTCCATATTGGCTCTGGCCTTATTGCCAATCTCGAGACACTGCTNCNTGAAACTATCTTGTCACATAGACCATTCATTATCTCNAATCAACTNGTCTGGAAACTCCATGGCCAAACAATCGGCCGAGCTATCCCTNGCGCAGANACCATCTTGATNCCTGANGGNGAGCGCTACAANCGCCAGCAGACGGTTGATTACATTTATGATGCGCTTATCCGAGCTGGAGCNGATCGTCATACCGTGCTCATTGCTGTAGGAGGNGGAGTCGTTGGTGATATNGCTGGATATGCNGCAGCTACATTCTTACGNGGTCTTTCACTCGTTCACGTGCCAACAACACTCTTGGCTCAAGTCGATAGCTCTATCGGCGGTAAAGTCGGNATTAACCACAAACTCGGCAAGAACCTCATTGGNGCCTTTCATCCACCAAGACTAGTAGCTATNGACCCACAATTGTTAGACACACTGCCACGTCGTGAATTTCGTGCAGGTCTCTACGAAGTAATCAAATACGGCATGATCGCAAGTCCTNCNCTGTTTAANAAACTAGNNCGNGAACTNACGGCNGTTTTNAATCACGAACCACGANCACTCATGTCAATCATCACTAAATGTTGTCGCATTAAANCATCAATCGTCCAGTCAGATGAACGGGAGACAGGGTTACGTCGCATTCTGAATTTTGGTCATACAGTCGGGCATGCAATTGAATCTGCAACAAAATACCGCCGCTTTCGTCATGGCGAGGCAGTGGCTTTTGGAATGCTAGCTGCGGCGAGTATCTCAGAGACTAGGGGTGAGCTCAGCAAAACAGACCGGGATGCATTAGTTACGTTGATTAGACGTATGGGCCCTCTGCCCTCAAGTAATGATTTATCAATCAAACAGATTATCAATACGATTAAACAAGATAAGAAAATCATCCAAGGAAAATTACATTTCGTGTTGCCAACGGGCATCGGACTTACAACGATTGTTGAAGATGTGACTAGCAAACAGATTGAACGTGCGCTAAAGAAACTAGGTATGCGTAATTAAGCCAACAGGTGCGAGCATATAAGAGAAAAGCTTGCAAGAAACCCGCACATAAATAATTTAAGTAACTTCATACAGTCTTACATCAAAGTTCGTTCTATTCTTTACGAGCAAGTTCATACGCAATCGCAGCATCAAGATACGGCACGGTTAATCCCCCAGCCACTCGCACACCATTGATTACGAATGTCGGAGTCACATCAACGCCGAGACTAGTCCCCAACGCGATGTCCGACTTAATGACCTCCAGTGTACGAGCATATTCACTATCATAATCCTGAATATCCGCTACATCTTGCGCGGCCACTCTCACACTAGCCGGAGACAATGTTGCCTGATTATCAAATAGCCAAGCTTCGAGGCGTGCATCTTGACCATTTCGCTTTGCCAATGTTACAGCGACAGCGGCATCGCAAGAAGCAAGATGCATACCATTGGGCGTATTCACATTGCACTCTGGATCCAATGGAAAATGTTTAGTAACGAGCCTCACAGCGCCAGGTCTGCTTACTTCATACGCCTGTAGGAGGCCATGATAACTTAGGTACGTCTGCCGACATGGAGGACACATATAGTCATTGAACTTCACGATCAATACACTCGAATCGTCTGCAGAAATTGGCAAATCCACACGCGGTTGAGCTTCCCACCATCGAATAAATTCATCCCTCTCCGATTCCGATAATAATTCGGCACCGCGAACGGAAGACGTGCCTTCAGCAACCTGATGCTCGCCCAGCCAAGCCGCACCAACTACTGTCGCCACTACAAATCCTCCAGCTAGACTCAACGCAATCGGAGAGGTCATCCCTTGTCGTAGATCACGACTTATGCGTAATGGTAACGTCATCAATTTAAACTGCGTTGTGGCACCAGAAATCAAGAAGATCCCTATGACAGCTAAATAAACAATCACACACATTACACAAACTGTGCCAAGCAGAAACAATGATGCATAGCCTAAGTAAAATACGACTGCGAGACCAATCGTCGAACAAGCGAACAGATACCCTGGTACGCTTTCCTGAAAATGTTTCGTTCCGAGCGGTCCTGCCAGTATCAGCAACGCATTCAAGGCAAACCAGACTATGCCAAAGAAGGCTACTGGTACGCCCCAGAGACTCCCAAATTGGCTGAGATATACATCGGTACAACTCATCGTCGCATTGATGTCACAGAAGCTGGCATAACTCGAGTCGAGACGAGACTGCAGCCCGACATATGCCGACACTGTCGATGCAGTGAGTCCAGCAAGCGTGCAAACGAGAAGTAGCCATCGATTCTTATCTGTCATATTCCCCTACGATGTTTGATAAGCACGCTGGATGTCAATAAAGGTTAAAGAACAAACACTTCGTATTGATCGAACAACTGTCCTGCATGTAAACGACTCTCTTCAACCGACAAGGACAGCTGCTGCAATTACCGTCGTCCATAAACCATTCTTGTCACCTACTGCAGTTTGCGTAACATTCTGCGTACGCACAATCTTATTTGATAGTCGGTAAACCTCTTTCTTTTCATCCCAGCTTGTATCTGGATCAAAGTCGAGACCTAACGTGGTAGCTAACATTTCAGCGGCAAGATCCTCAGCATAGTCACCGGCTGTTTTTTCATTTTCCCCATAGCTGTGATGCTCTGACAAGTAGCCGTACAATTCGGCATCACGAGGAATCGCGACTCCAATCGTTGCCGCGATCAGTCGATGAGGCTCTCTCGACGCGGCTTCGGACATCACCACAAAAGTCACTTGGCCTGGCTTCAATCGCTTTGTCCCGGCAGAACGAGAGATAATCTTACCGCCGGGTGGAAAAATACTCGACACACGAACAAGATTACAGGCGGCTATACCAGCTGCACGAAGGGCCAATTCGAACGACGTTAATTTCTCTCGGTGCTTACCGACACCTTTGGTAAAAAATAATTCCTTAGGAACAAAACCAAGCACTATGCTCTCCCTAGCTCTCTGCGTCTAACCATTATTAACAGTCATCGTAAGCGAAACACTGCATCGTAAGGAACCCACTGGATCCTGTCAAGACAGAAAATAAGCCTATTCTCATCTAACTCAATTGTCATTTCTCATGCGCGGGAAGCGCCGTCTAGCTTCTTCCTAATTTTGGGCATTTCTCAAGCAACTTCTGCTTTATTGTCTGTTCAAATGTATTCTACAGTGGCCGAAGGCTGGTATATGATCTATCGTTGGTGATATAGGCACGCGTTCTAAGCATGGTTTGGACCGTACAGAACCGTGAGTCTAAGGGGTCTGCTCAGGAACATTCTGCAGGACAATCGAAACGGATAGGAGTGTAACGCCATATGAAGGTTTACGACGCGCCTAGCATTCGAAATGTTTCTTTCGTTGGGCACAGCGGGTCTGGAAAAACTCAGTTGGCTTCGACAATATTATTCGACGCTGAAATGGTTAATCGCCTAGGTCAAGTTGATGATGGCACAACAGTAACAGACTTCGACGAAGAAGCAATCGCAAGAAAACATACGCTATCGGCTAGCCTCGCCCATGCTGAATGGAACAAACACAAGATCAACATAATAGATACGCCTGGCATGGCAAATTTTTTAAGCGAAGCACAAGCCGCACTCCAAATAAGTGATGCTGCGGTCATTGTCGTAGACGCCGTCGCTGGAGTTGAAGTACAGACAGAGAAAGTATGGAACACAGCTCACGAATTCAGCCTACCGCGTTTGCTAATACTGAACCGGCTCGACCGCGAGCGTGCAAGTCTTGAACGAGCTCTCGGCTCACTTCAAGATGTCTTTGGACGTATGGTAGTACCTGTGCAACTCCCTTTGGGCGAAGAGAAGTCTTTTCACGGTGTAATCGATCTCGTTTCAATGCAGGAACTTGTCTTCGAAAGCGATGGCAGTGGCAAGTTCTCCGCGCAAGAAATCCAATCTGAATCCACAGAAAAAGCCACTGCAGCACGCGACAAACTGATTGAAGTGATCGCTGAGACCGACGACACCTTGATGGAAAAGTTTTTTGAAGCGGGAACGCTAACCCAAGAAGAATTAAATGAAGGTTTGAAAACAGCGACACGTGCCGGGCTAGTGTTTCCATTATTTTGCACCTCTGCAACATTGAACATTGGTATTCAGCCAGTCTTAGAAAGCATTCTNACCTATCTGCCATCACCAGCCGATAGACCATTTTCTGGCGTAGATCGNTCAAGCAACGAACCAGTGATGTGTGANGCCAAGGANTCTGATCCATATGCCGCCTTCGTTTGGAAGACGATCGCAGATCCGTTTGCTGGGAAGATTACGATGTTTCGTGCAGTGTCNGGGTCGTTGAAATCTGACACCACCATACATAATTTAACAAAGGANGATAGTGAGCGACTAGGNCANCTCATGGTNCTGCAAGGCAAAACTCAATCTACCGTAACAGAGATTAAAGCCGGAGATCTTGGTGCAGTAGCAAAATTGAAAAANACGCATACAGGAGACACATTCGGCGACAACACCAACACGGTTGCTTTTGCGCCATTCAAGTACGCAGAGACAGTCTTNTCTTATGCAGTTGAGCCCAAGAGTCGCGGTGACGAAGAGAANATCAGTACCGCGTTGNAACGATTAACCGAGGAAGACCCAACAATTCAGTANGNCCGAGACGNANANACAAATGAATTACTGCTTTCTGGCCAAGGCCAGCTCCATATTGAAGTAACCGTAGCTAAACTTAAACGAAGGTTTGGTGTCGAAGTTAACCTGAACCTACCNAGAATTCCATATCGAGAAACGATTTCGACGCATACNGANGCCCATGGTCGACACAAGAAGCAGAGTGGCGGACANGGGCAATTCGGAGACTGNAAGATNCGCGTGGAACCGTTGGAACGTGGTGCAGAGTTTGAGTTCGCCAATGAGATTTTTGGCGGTTCGATTCCACGCCAGTTCATTCCTGCAGTTGAAAAGGGAGTTAACGAAGCTCGNATGCGAGGATTTCTAGCTGGTTATCCAGTTGTCGATTTCAAAGTCACGGTCTTTGATGGTTCGTTCCATGCAGTGGACTCAAATGAACTCTCCTTCAAAATGGCAGGTANACTCGCCTTTAAAGACGCCATGACTCGAGCTAANCCGACTATATTAGAACCTATTATGAACGTAGAAATCTACGCTCCGAACGAGTTCGCTGGTGACTTGATGGGAGATCTNAACAGTCGCCGAGGTCGCATCGGTGGCATGGAACCTCGAGGTGTCATGACCTCCATCAAGGCACAGGTTCCAATGGCCGAAATGCTTACTTACGAGCAGCAGTTGACNTCAGCTACTGGTGGCCGAGGNTCGTATCACATGGAATTTTTGCAATATGAAGAAGTNCCANNTCACCTTCAAGGTAAGATNATTGCGGCTTCAAAAGGNGAAGGCAGTGCCGAATCAGAAGACGAAGACTAGCATGGGGACTGTGAGCTAGCTTACAACAACACTATTTAGATACAAGAATCACTTATCGGTTGATTTTTTTTCTGCAGTTTTAGTTTTTTTAGACGCACGACGACTCTTTTTATCAGCATTATTTGGAATGGAGGCCTCATCTGTGGGCTTCGACGCTTTGCCGCGCATACGCTGCGCAGCTGCTCGCAAGCGACCTCCCACGCCTTTCGACTTAACCTCAACAGTTGTTTCTTCACCGTCTGACTTCACCGGAGCCTGGACGTACTCGCTACCCACCAATTCCACTTGGGCAACTTCAGCACTGTCACCTCGACGAACACCAAGTCTCAGTAATCTCGTATAACCACCGGCTCTAGCTGAAAAACGAGGTGCAATGCCATCAAATAATTTACTCAATACTATCGGATCAGCAATCTCTCGACGCACCAAACGACGTGCATGCACAATCTTTGACTGCTCTTCACTCGCTAAACCACGCTTAGCAAGCGTAATCAGACGCTCGACAAACGGTCGCAATTCTTTAGCGCGTGGTACAGTCGTCTCAATCCGCTCATGCCGTAATAAGGCCACTGCTTGATTGCGCAACAGCGCAAGACGATGTTCACTAGTTCGACCTAATTTTCGATGCGCTACACGATGACGCATGTATTGTCATACCTCAAGAGAATTGCTAGGACTCTCTAGCTGCTCTGTTGGTTGATCCAACCGCATACCCAAGCTGAGTCCCATACTGGTCAACAGATCCTTAATCTCGTTCAGTGATTTACGACCAAAATTCTTGGTCTTCAGCATTTCACCTTCAGTCTTCTGCACTAATTCACGAATTGTTTCAATATTCGCATTCTTTAAACAATTGTATGACCTGACCGAAAGTTCCAACTCTTCTACACTTTTTTCAAGATTCTCGTTGGATATTACCTCATGGACTTCTACCGGCGCTTCACTGATTTGCTCAATCGGATCGTCAAGATTAATAAAGATGTTTAAGTGATCACGAAGTAACTTAGCGGCCAAAGAGACTGCTTCACGAGGAGCAATCGAACCATTAGTCCAGAGCTCCATCGTTATCTTCTCGTAGTCAGTTGTCTGCCCTAAACGAGCAGATTCAACTTCATGTTTAACCTTTTTAACTGGCGAATGAACAGCGTCAATAGGTATCCAACCGACTCCTAAATCCTCGTCAAAATTCTTATCGGCTGAGACATATCCACGTCCTCGCCGAACCCTTACCTCCATATTGAGAGCACCACCCTCTGCAACTGTCGCGATGTGCGCATCCGGCTCAAGAATTTCAACATCTGCATCAGTTTGAAGGTCTCGAGCCTTGACTTCCCCAGGCTTCGTTACGTTGATCGTAAGTATCTTGGTCGTCTCAACGTGCATCCTGAGCGGCACCTGCTTTAAATTGAGAATAATATCCGTCGCATCCTCTACCACGCCGGGTATGGGTGAAAACTCATGTAGTACACCGTCAATCTTTACTGCCACCGCAGCGGCTCCTTCAATCGAAGAAAGTAAGACCCGTCGCAAGGCAATTCCAATCGTTGTCCCGAAACCACGTTCGAACGGCTGAGCCGAAAATCGTCCGAACCGATCGGTTAACGTATCACGCTCAAACTCGAGCCGCTTTGGTCTTTGGAAACCCTTCCACAACATCGACATCAATCCTTTCTTGCCAGGGATCGTCGTCCCAAGCCTTACACTACAGCCTCGAACCTCTATTTCGAATACAACTCAACAATTAACTGCTCTTGAACAGGTAAATTTATCTGTTCACGTGTCGGCAGTGACGACACTTTTCCAGACAATTTCTCACCGTCGAATGTTAACCAGTCAGGAATACCGCGTCCTTTAACCTCTTCGATCGCATGCTGAATCGAAACGTTCTTAGTACTCTTATTTTGTACGGTTACAGTGTCGCCAACACGCAGAGAGTACGACGGTATCGTGACTCTTCGTTCATTAACAAAAAAATGTCCGTGCCGAACAAGCTGACGCGCTTGAGGCCTTGAAGTCGCTAGTCCAAGCCTATAGATAACATTATCAAAACGACACTCCAGCAATTGTAAAAGCGTTTCCCCTGTAATGCCACGCTGACGATCAGCTGATTCGAAGTAGCGACGAAATTGATTTTCAAGAACCCCGTAGGTTCTCTTAACCTTCTGTTTTTCTCTCAGTTGTAAACCATAGCCCATCAACTTTGCTTTACGGGCCTTGCCCTGCTGCCCTGGTGGAACATTCCGTTTCTCAATGGCGCATTTATCCATATAGCAACGCTCACCCTTAAGAAAAAGCTTCAAGCCTTCTCGCCTGCAAAGTCGGCATACCGGACCGTTGTATCGTGCCATGCTATGTCCTTATCCTTTTTTCTAGCTTCACCAAGAAATATCTCAACTACAAAATCTTAAACACGACGCCGTTTAGGAGGCCTACAACCATTATGAGGTACTGGCGTGACGTCACTTATCATGCGAACATCCAGCCCGATAGTCTGAAGAGCTCGAATAGCTGACTCCCTACCTGAACCTGGCCCTTTAACCTTAACTTCCACCGACCGCATACCAAAACCCTTGGCAGCATTGCCAGCATTAATCGCAGCTTGAGTCGCTGCAAACGGTGTACCTTTNCGTGAACCNTTAAAACCGATACCACCGGCGCTTGACCANGCTACGACGTTACCCTCAGCATCAGTGATAGTAATAATTGTGTTATTAAATGAGGCTNGAATATGTGCTATTCCATGGTGCACAACACGCTTTTCACCCCTCTTTTTTCCNNTNTTTTTACGCTTCGCAGGTCGTTTCACACCNTCCGTAAGCGTTGCNTCGACGACATCCTTCTTAGCCATTATCAAAAACCTCTACCTTAATGTTGACAGTGTCACATCGTTTTTTTCTTCGCGACCGCACCCTTCNTTGGACCTTTTCGGGTTCTCGAATTGGTGTGTGTACGTTGCCCTCGAACCGGAAGATTCCTTCGGTGACGCATTCCACGGTAGCAACCAATCTCCATTAAACGCTTGATGTTCATAGAGANTTCTTTCCTTAAGTCACCTTCGACACGACCCTGTTCTTCGATGACACGACTGATCTTNCGAACGTCGTCCTCCGTAAGNTCTTTAACCCGCACATCCGGACCGACTCCAGCTGATTCGAGAATATTTTCCGATCGCTNTTGACCAATACCATAGATATAGGTCAGTGCAATTTCCACTCGCTTCGCCTGAGGTAAATCAACTCCAGCAATACGTGCCATAACTAGTTTTCACTCCGTCCTAAGATTTCCTTGTNAGACAATACAAGCTTANTCTAACCCTGCCTTTGCTTATGCTTTGGATTCGAACAAATAACACGAACAANTCCACGTCTCCGAACAATCTTACATTTAGGACACATTCGCTTAACCGAGGCTCGAACTTTCATTTCAGCACCTTNGTTACACAATGCTTAATCACTNTAATTACATCCACATAATTACGATTCTGGCAATACAGTGGACATNGAAGCATGTTGCGTTGTTGTCACACTCAAATNGTCACCATCGNGGTTNCTTTCACTAGAACGNCGGGTTAGAACTTCNGCGCCTTCAGCAGTCACCGCAACAGTGTGNTCAAAATGGGCTGATAGNTTTCCATCACTGGTAACAGCGGTCCAGCCATCCTTCAAAATCTTTACAGTTGCTGACCCGATATTAACCATCGGCTCAATTGCTAACACCATACCCTCAGCCAACCTCGGACCCTGACCNGGTTGGCCATAATTCGGAATCTGCGGCTCCTCATGAAGCTTGGTGCCAATCCCATGCCCCACAAATTCTCGCACAACCGAATAACCGTTCGNCTCAACATAATNCTGAACGGCATNCCCCAAATCCGATACGCGTGCGCCTGCTCGAACAGCTGAAATTGCACGCTCTAATGATTGTTCGGTCACGCTTAACAACTTCGCTGCAGCAACTGAAATTTCACCAACNGGAACNGTCAGCGCCGAATCACCGTAGAAACCNTCNAGGAGAACACCAACATCTANNGACACAATATCTCCAGCCTTCAGTGGACGCTTCGAAGGAATACCGTGCACAACTTCTTCATTCACTGAAGCACAAAGTGTTGCTGGATAACCTCGATATCCTTTAAAGGCCGGTTCCGCNCCACCNTCCCGAACAAGTGACTCAGCAACAGCATCTAAATCTAGNGTNGTCACACCTGGCAATACCATCNCTTNGAGCGCGCCAAGCACGTCAGCCACCAGTGCATTCGCTGTNCGCATACGGACTAANTCACTCGCTGATTTACAGACAATCATTGCGGAGACTNCTTCGCCGTCNCCTCAAGTGAAACCTCAGTCGCCTTCGATTCAATTATGGNTNTTACCTCACATCCGACAACCTCNGGCGACTGTGCCCCATCGATAGAAGCAAAATTAAGCCGACCAGAATAATGNTGTAACAGCGGCTNTGTATCTNGCGCATAAACTTTTAACCGCTCACGGACAACGCTTTCGCAATCATCGCTACGCTGGACCAANTTGCCANCACACCGTTCACANNTTCCATCAAGACCAGCGCTGGGATAGGTGGCTCCACACTGACCACAAACACGCCTCGCACTTAATCGTNTAACNAGTTCTTCTTCAGCCACCACTAAATCGATCACAAATAAATCGTCACGGTCCTCNAGAATTTCATCCAGGGCTACCGCTTGAGCTACAGTGCGTGGAAAGCCATCCAAAACAACACCAGGCTTTGCATCTGTACGCGCTAATCGATCTCGAACAATGCCGATCATAATTTCATCGCTGACCAATCCACCTTTATCCATAATTGCTTTGGCCAACAGTCCCAACTCAGTACCAGACTCCACTGCCTCACGAAGAATATCGCCAGTAGANATCTTCAGAAGTCCATGGTCTTCAGCAAAACGCTCAGCTTGTGTGCCCTTNCCAGCCCCTGGCGGNCCCAACATAACCATATTGAGCGTCATCTCACCTTTTACCCGCGTCGGCCTCGAATACGAGTCTTCTTCATAAAACCATCGTAGTGCCGCATAATGAGTTGCGACTCAACTTGATTAACCGTATCCATCGACACGCCAACAATGATNAGCANCGATGTGCCGCCAAAATAGAACGTCACATTCATACCNTGAGTAATAAATTGAGGCAGNAGAGCNTCTAATTGATCGCCGATGAAGGGAATCGGAGCAACATTTAATCCGACAATCAAGAGGTCAGGCAAAACCGCGACCATTGCCAAATAAATCGCCCCTGCCAANGTNATACGCGTCAAAATAGTGTCTATATGTTCAGCTGTTCGCTTACCAGGCCTTATACCTGGAATAAAACCACCATATTTCCGCATATTCTCTGCAACATCATCAGGATTGAAGATGATTGCTGTGTAAAAGTANGCAAAAAAGATGATGCCANAAATATAGAGCAGGTAATAAAGTGGCATCCCGTANGCCATCTGGTCTGTAACNGCNTGCCCCCAACCTCCCGAAGGCAANACACCGGCTACAGTCGCCGGAAGTGCAAGAATCGAGGATGCAAAAATAACTGGAATCACGCCNCCCGTGTTCACCTTCAATGGTATGTGGGTACTTGAACCACCGGTCATNCGACGACCAACTACACGCTTGGCGTATTGCACAACGACTCTTCGATGTCCACGCTCAATAAATACCACCGCCGCAATNACAAGNANCATGAGCGCGAGCAACGCAATAAGCCTAAANAACCCAATCTGACCTGTTCGAAGTTGATCAACCGTTGTTATAACAGCTTGAGGAAGTCCNACAACAATGCCAGCAAAAATAATNAGCGACATTCCGTTTCCGATTCCACGNTCAGTAATCTGTTCACCNAGCCACATNATAAAAATCGTACCGGTNGTCAGCGTGAGAACAGTNAACAATCTGAAGCTCCATCCTCCCTCGTAGACTAANGGGAGTCCNCCTGCGATATTGGTCTGTCGNTCNAGGAAGAGAGCAATAGCTAACGCCTGAACNATGCAAAGAAGCAGNGTTCCGTACCGTGTATACTGTGTGATCTTACGACGACCGAGCTCGCCTTCATTTTTCAATCGTTCCAAATACGGCCATACCACTGTCAAAAGTTGAATAATAATGGAGGCGCTTATATACGGCATGATACCTAGCGCNAAGATCGTCACNCTTGATAAATTACCCCCAGAAAACATGTTGTATAAACCAAACATCGTACCAGCTGTCTGNTCAGCAAGNATCGCGAGAGCCTCAGTGTTAATCCCNGGTGTCGGAATCACACTNCCTANACGATAGACCGCNAGTATGGNCAGCGTGAANAAGATACGGTTNCGCAATTCAGAAACTGCGAAGATACTTTTCAGCTTATCAATCATTTTTCTTCGCCAGAGTCTTCAACAACCTTGGGTTGGNNTCGATTCAACTCNANGGCCTTGCCCCCAGCCGCAACGATCTTCTCACTGGCNTTACGNCTAAATCGATGAGCATGAATCGTTANGGCNACAGANATTTCCCCACGTGCAAGCACCTTAATANGACGATCAGACCGGCCAATCAGACCATGAGTNCGTAAAAGGTCAGGAGTGACNTCAGTACTAGCTTCAAACCTCTTACTCAAATCATCAAGATTTACGATTGNNTACTCCACGCGAAACACATTATGAAAACCNCGCTTAGGTAACCTTCGATGGAGCGGCATCTGTCCGCCCTCGAAGCCACGCTTCCGACTATAACCAGATCTGGACTTCTGNCCTTTGTGACCACGACCGGCAGTCTTACCGGTGCCAGAACCTGGCCCNCGGCCAATCCGTTTCTTAGATTGAGTNCTTCCTTTGGGAGGNTGAAGATCGCTCAAATTCATAACAGCAGTCCTGATTTCCTNAAAANTCTGCTAACTATTCCTCTACAACTTCAACTAAGTGGCGCACCTTGTGAATCATCCCGCGGGTTGCTGGATTATCAACNANTTCGACAGAATGACCCATGCGCCTCAGGCCTAATCCTTTAACCACATGCGCCTGTCTCTTCGCATACCCGATCGTGCTCTTAATTTGGGTAACCTTAAGCTTGCTANTCACTTTCTTTCCACGTTTCGATTGCGTCTTACCAGCTACCATTCGAGCAGTAACTCCATTNTTATTAANAACTTAAACAGTTTCANCGCCTTCAGTNNTTGCAGGTGGTACAGCGACTNGCTCATTCTGCGGCNNCGGNTGTCCTCGAAGGCGTGCATTCTCNACTGGATCGATCAATTCCATAAGTCCCGCGAACGTCGCGCGTACTACGTTGTGTGGATTNGGCGATCCTANAGACTTGGTCAAAATATTTTGAATACCAGCNGACTCAACAACCGCCCGAACGGCTCCTCCTGCAATAATTCCAGTGCCTTCTGGCGCCGGTTTCAACAAGACCCTCCCGGCTCCAAAACGACCTACCACTACATGNGGAATTGTTGTCCCTTGTATTGGNACCCGAATCANCGATTTACGNGCCACCTCNATACCCTTCTTAATCGCAGACGGCACTTCCTTNGCCTTGCCAANACCGAAACCTACGNAACCTAGACCATCACCTACGACAACGAGCGCACTAAAACTNAAATTCTTTCCGCCCTTAACAACTTTAGTNACTCGATTAATCGAGACGACCACATCTCGAAGATCTAAATTCGNAGGATCAATTTTTTCTCTCGTCTCGAACATAAATCTGTTGCAGGTGCGTATTTCTTGTTCAGNGCNNTTTAANNATANGTCTCGNAATNGGACACATCACCACTGAACTNATTNGTTAAAACCGCAGCCCCGCCTCCCTGGCAGCCTCTGCTACCGCTTGCACACGTCCGTGATACAGAAAACCGCCTCTATCAAATACTGCCTCAGANACACCACTAGCTATCAAACGTTCTGCTACCACCTTACCGACTGCTCGAGCGCCAGCNANATTTCCACCATGCACCTTTTTCTCAAACGTCGATTTTAAAGCTGACTCAATACTTGATGCTGACACAATCGTCCTTCCCGCCGTATCGTCAATGACCTGTACATAAACATGAGCCAGACTACGGAATACAACTAGCCGTGGTCTATGAGCTGTTCCGTACAGCCGCTTACGAGAACGTAGGTGAACACGAGTACGGCGATCTTTCTTAGTCTTAACTTTCATCAAATACCTTCACAACCTAGGCACCAGTCTTACCAACCTTTTTCTTCAAGACTTCACCCGTATACCGAATCCCTTTCTGTTTATAAGGATCGGGTTTGCGGAGCCCACGAATGTCGGCTGCTACTTGACCAACAAGTTGACGGTCAACTCCAGTCACTACAATATGCGTCTGCTTATCAATTTTGATCTCAATTGTTTTTGGAATATCAAAAACAACTGGATGAGAGTAACCAAGCATAAAAATCACTTGCTTACCTTTAACATCACCTCGATAACCGATACCTACGATGTCAAGCTCACGACTGAATCCTTCAACTACACCTTTCACAGCATTAGCAACAAGAGTACGGGCTAAACCATGAAATTTGCCCAAGTTAGACTGTTCACCCACGATACGAGCCTTGAGCACTGAATCAGCAAGTTCAAAACCAATACCAGGCGGAACGTACTGTTTTAAACGTCCCTTTGGTCCCTGGACGTCCACGGCACCCACAGAGATAGATACCTTAACGTCTTTAGGAATTGGAATCGGTCGTTTACCTACACGAGACATAAGTAGTTATTCCTAAACCAATACTGGTAGTCGTCTACCATACGTTGCAAAGAACTTCTCCACCAACCCCAGCCTCTTTAGCCTCTCGACCAGTCATTACTCCACGTGATGTCGTTAATATGTTCGAGCCCAGCCCGGCCAGCACGGTTGGCACATTATCTCGCCTGAAATAAATACGTTGACCTGGCCGACTTACCCGACTAATACCAGAAATCACTCGCTCTCCTCGTGGACCATACTTCAAAAATATTCGAATAGTCGTTGAGGCATTTTGATTATTCTCTGCCGATTCAAAAACCTTGAATCCCTGAACGTAACCTTCTTTTTGCAGGGTTCGAGCTATCTCAATTTTGAGTTTTGAACCTGGCACATCGACACGCTGATGCCGAGCATTCGTAGCGTTTCGAATACGCGTTAACATGTCAGCAATCGGATCAGTCATAATTCTTCACTCTTACTATTTCCTCGCGNAGGTTNTTCCCTTCGCGTCATTGTCCTACCAACTACTCTTAATNACACCGGCCACATCACCNTGTAACGCNAGCGCCCTGAAGCACAGCCGACAAAGCGCAAATTTTCTCATNAAGGCACGCGGNCTNCCGCAGCGCAAGCAACGGTTCCGCTGGCGAACTTTAAATTTCGGAACTTTNTTCGACTTAGCAATCTTTGCTGTTGTGGCCATAAATCACATTNTTCGGTTCTTGTGCAGTGCACATCAATATCAACACTTNTGTNCTCAGTTTTGCCGAAANGGCATCCCCAGCAATTTCAACAACTGGCGACCTTCTTCGTCTGTTTTCGCCGTTGTTACCATGGAAANATTCATTCCACGATTCTTATCAACCCGCATGTAATCAATTTCAGGAAATATCAATTGATCGCGNAGTCCTAACGTGTAGTTACCNCNCCCATCAAACCCTTTCGGTGAAATTCCTCGGAAGTCACGCACGCGCGGCAAGGCAATGGAGATTAGCCGATCCAANAATTGGTACATTTGNTCGCTCCGCAATGTGACCATTGAACCAATCGGCATTCCTTCACGCACNTTAAAAACNGCGATAGATTTTTTAGCCTTCCGTGAAACNGCCTTCTGGCAAGTAATGCGTCCGANTTCTTCACTTCCAACATCAAGAATCTTTANGTTNCCAGTTGCTTCACCCAATCCCATATTCACTACAATCTTTTCAAGTTTTGGCACNGCCATCGNATTNGAATAACCGAATGCTTTNATTAACTCCGGAACGATGTCGTTCAAGTACCGTTCTTTTAACCGACTCATTTATCGACCACTCCTTCGCACTTNCGNCAGATTCGCACCTTACGACCATCTCCGAGAATCTGTCGGCCGATACGCGTAGCAGCACCACACTCTGGACAAATAAGCTGCACATTAGAAACATGGATAGAAGCTTCNCGNTCTACNATNCCACCCTTAANGTTTTGACTGTGGATTTGGCTTGGTGTGCTTCTTAACNATATTCGCTCCTTCAACAACCAAACGATTTTTTGATGAGATCATGCGCAANACACGACCACGCTTACCTCGATCGCGTCCAGTCACNACTANAACGCTGTCATTTTTTCTGATTGGCGTGTCTACACGNGNCATCGNTCTCTCACCTTATTCACAATATTTATGANCGCTATATCACTTCTNGCGCCAACGATACGATTTTCATAAACTTNCGCTCGCGCAACTCACGCGCGACGGGTCCNAACACGCGNGTGCCNATGGGTTCNCCNTGATCATCAATAAGCACCGCNGCGTTACGATCAAACCTGATNTAACTGCCNTCCCGCCTNCGATATTCTTTACTTGTCCGGACNATGACAGCCTTAACCACTTGACCCTTCTTTACANTTGAAGCTGGTGTCGCTTCCTTNACTGAAGCCGTGACACGATCNCCAAGGCTCGCGCATCGACCCGTTGAACCACCAANGGGGTTTATAACGGCAATCTNACGAGCTCCAGAATTGTCNGCNACGTCTAAAATTGNTTGCATCTGAATCATCAGTAANACTCCACTTGANCTCTTAATTCACTTCGCACGTTCGATTACTCGAGTTACCACCCATCGCTTGCGACGACTCANCGGACGCGTCTCAGCAAGACTCACNCGNTCNCCAACTTTGATGTCATCAACAGTGTTATGCGCGACAAATTTTGACGTTCGACGTTGAATNTTTCCATAAAGAGGATGTCGGACTTGCCGCTGAACGGCGACCACGACGCTCTTCTCCATTTTGCTGCTAACGACAANCCCAGNTANCTCAGNTTTTGTGGCCATTACTCGCTCTTATATCTCATACGAAACACTCGGTCTTANACATTGGACTGTTTATNCCTGTTCTTCTTGNTCTCTTAGCAGTGTTTTGACNCGTGCTAAACCACGCCGAACTTCGCGCAGCTTCANAGGTGAATCTAACTGTTCCATCGATTTCTTTATGCGCATTTGAAATATTTCATCTTCAAGNTCACGTTCACGCTGTCGAAGAGCNTCTAANCCAAGATCACGNAATTCGGAAACTTTNGTCATGAAGATGTCTCTCCAAAACGAGTGGCAAATTTTGTCTGAATTGGTAGTTTTTGAGCAGCACGCCGCATCGCTTCTCGTGCCTCGTCCTCCTTAACACCTTCCATCTCAAACAAGATTCGTCCNGGGCGCACNACAGCCACCCATTGCTCAGGTGCNCCCTTNCCTTTNCCCATACGAACTTCNTGGGGTTTTTTTGTAATCGGTTTGTCCGGAAACACTCGAATCCACACTTTGCCACCACGCTTAATAAAACGAGTCATGGCTACTCNCGCNGCTTCAATCTGTCGATCNGTCAACCANCAAGGTTCCANAGCTTTTAAACCAAAGTCACCAAANGAAACAGACGAACCTCGCCATGCCTTCCCACGCATACGGCCGCGCTGCTGTTTCCTATACCGAACNTTTTTCGGCATTAACATGATTGCNTACCCCTTACCACACATCACGCTATCTCCGAGCNGGCCNGCCCGGCATCCGGTAATCTTCCTCACGACCAATCAAAGGCTGCAGTCGCTCTCCTTTGTACATCCACACNTTCACTCCAATNCGNCCATAAGTCGTACGAGCTTCAGCAAANCCATAGTCGATGTCTGCACGCAANGTCTGTAGTGGTAGNTGTCCATGCAGATACCATTCTGACCGAGCTATTTCGGCACCGTTTAGTCGTCCAGCNACACGGACTTTAATGCCGCGTGCNCCAAATCGTAGTGCGGCTTCAACAGCNTTTCTCATCGCCCTACGGAAGGCAACTCGCTTCTCCAACTGGAGAGCGATTGATTCACCAATCAGTTGGGCGTCTAACTCAGGTTTTTGAATTTCCTGAATATTAATAAANACTTCCCTATTNGTCCGCTNCTGGATCTCAGTCTTGAGTTTATCGACTTCCGTTCCCTTACGCCCAATAATGATTCCAGGCCTGGATGTATGAATGTCGATCTTCAACTTGTTAGCGGCGCGCTCGATTTCAATCTTGGACACGCCTGCATGCGAAAATCTCTCTTTCAGATCTTTCTTNAGGCTTAGATCTTCATGCAAGAGCTTCGCATAATCGCGATCTGCGTACCANCGAGAGCGCCANGTCTTATTAAAGCCAAGCCGAAAACCGTACGGGTGTACTTTTTGACCCATTATTTGTCCTCACATCCAGTCATGGCGCATCGCCTCAAGCGTCGTCCGTACTGTCATTTTTCTTTAAAGCCNTTTNCTTCGTCGGTAACACTTCACGTTCAGCTACTCGGACTGTTAGATGAGCTGTNCGNTTCACCACTCGAAATGCTCGTCCCATTGGNGCTGGACGAACACGTTTCATGCCTGGNCCCTGATTAGCGTGACAGGATGACACGTACAATCGATCAANATCACCCGTAAAGCCGTCTTGCTGTTGAGCATTAGCAATTGCCGANCTCAAAACCTTCTCAATATCTCGCGCGACACTTTTTNTGGCAAACNTCAAAGTTGTTAGCGCAGAATTCACATCTCGCCCTCTAATAATNTCGAGCACTAATTTNGCCTTCTGTGCTGACGTACGGACATACCGAGCAGTTGCATGTGCTTCGACCATAATTTAGCTACTCGCTGTTGGAGTCGGAGTCNNAGTCANNACNTCCNGNGTCNNNNTCCTNCNNTNNNCNGTGCTGGANGNNACGGANGCAGCTTTCTCGCTTTTNGTCGTGTGTCCTCGAAACGTGCCTAGTCGGNGCAAACTCTCCAAGTTTGTGTCCGACCATATTCTCCGTNACATATACAGGAATAAACTTNCGTCCGTTATGCACTGCCATCGTATGNCTCACCATTTCTGGNAGAACAGTCGATCGACGTGACCACGTTTTAATCACCTTCTTTTCACCACCACGATTCATGATCTCGATCTTTTCTAACAGNGACAANTCAACGAACGGCCCTTTTTTTANCGATCTNCCCATGCTTAACCTTCCAAGACTAACGAGATCTCCGCTTNGACCTACGTTGNACGATAAACCGATCAGTAGACTTATTATTCCGCGTTTTGTAACCCTTAGTCGGCATNCCCCAAGGCGATACCGGATGCCGGCCACCAGCGGCCTTNCCCTCTCCACCACCTAGTGGATGGTCAACCGGATTCATGGCCACGCCACGAACATGGGGACGTTTACCACGCCAACGGCTCCGACCGGCCTTGCCATCAGAAACNTTTTCANATTCNAGATTNCCTACCTGACCAATCGTAGCTACGCACTGTCGATGTATTCTCCTNACCTCACCAGAAGGCATCTTGACGGATACGTAGTCACCCTCCTTCGCTANAACTTGNACAGCTGAACCTGCACTCCGAGCAATCTGTCCACCCTTACCTGGTCTGAGCTCGACATTATGGACCATTGTGCCAAGAGGAATATTTTTCAACGGNAANGCATTGCCTGGCAAGATATCAACATNGTCACCAGCAATAATCGTATCGCCGACNTTANTTCCNACCGGCTGCAATATGTAACACTTNTCACCNTCTGCATAAGCGACCANGGCNATCCGNGCAGACCGATTTGGATCGTATTCAATAGTCAACACCTTCGCCGGTATATCACGCTTAGATCTTTTAAAGTCAATCACACGGTAGAGACGTTTATGCCCACCCCCACGCCACCACACGGTCAANTGACCAGNATTATTACGACCTCCAGATCGACGGAGTGGCTCCGTCAATGGTTTATGGGGCTTCGTCGCCGTGATGTCATCAAAGACCTGCACTGTCTGAAAACGTCGGCCGGNCGATGTGGGCTTGTATTTACGAATGGGCATGTTCCTTAACCATTTATTNGTTCAGCATCAAAATTNTCGTGTCACCACTGCACAGACTTCGATCNCCTAGGCGCCTTCAAGAAATTCAGGCATCTTNGTGCCTTCGCGGAGCCGCACNTAGGCTTTCTTCCAATCCGGACGTTGCCCAACGAAGCGCCCCTGCCGCTTTGTTTTACCGTGAACAATNGCNGTCCGAACAGTCGCAACTTTCGTTTCAAACAATTTTTCTACAGCGTNCTTAATTTCAATTTTCGTCGCCTCAACTGCCACTTGAAAAACAAGTGTTCGACCATCTTCACGCAAGATATTAGTCTTCTCAGTAATCAGTGGACGACGAATAACNTCAGTTAACTTCATCGCCNAAGCACCNCTTGCAAACGCTCGANGGCTGACCGNGTGGCAANAACTTGTCTGGCGCCNAGNACATCTCGCGCCGTNAGTTCAACTACTCTTCGCACGTCAACACCTGGAAGNTTTCTAACCGCCAANACTAAACTTGCTTCAAACTTGACATCCACCAACAGTGTGCCCTCTAGTGCATTTAGACGCGTCAAAAACTCGACAGCCACCTTCGTCTTAGCTTCTTCAATTGCTAACCGATCCACGACAATCAAACTATTAGTAGCAATCTGTTGTTTCAAAGCGGCCTGAAGCGCACCCAGTTTCATCTTATGGGGCAAGGCATAACCGTAATCACGAGGAGTTGGCCCGAAAACCGTCCCACCTGATCTCCATATTGGGTTGCGGACAGAGCCAACACGTGCACGCCCTGTGCCTTTCTGACGCCAAGGTTTTTTGCCACTGCCACGCACCTTGCCACGAGTTTTAGTTGCAGCCGTGCCACTGCGTTCTGAGGCATTTTGATGCACGACTGATTCCCAAATCAAACCGGTATTCACGACACCGCCAAACACGGTCGAATCGAGATCGAGTGAATCCACCTTCTCATTCTGATCGTTCACAACATCAAGAGTCATCATCTCGAGCCTCGCCTACTATTTCTTCTTCGGTTCCTCTACCTGTGAAACCCGCACAGGTTTCAGAACTGCAGCCTTTCGCACAATGATGTATGTACCAGGCGCGCCTGGTATCGAACCACCAACAATCAAAAGATTGTTCTCTGTATCAACCTGAAGAACTTGCAAACCTTGCACGGTCACGCGCTGACCACCCATGCGACCAGGTCCTTTCATCCCTTTAATGACACGTGAGGGATAAGACGACTGACCGATCGAACCAGGCGCACGGTGAAACATAGACCCGTGTGTAGCGCGACCACCACCAAAGCCATGGCGTTTCATGACGCCCTGAAAACCTTTACCGCGACTGGTTCCAATCACATCCACGCGGTCACCGCTCTCAAAAATCGAAACAAGTACTTGATCTCCAGGCTTTGGAGATTCATCGCTGGAATCAATCGCGACTTCACGCCTAATACGAGTCGGCGAGACTTTNGCCTTCTTGTAAGTCCCCNCGACAGCTTTCGTGACTCTTGGCTTCTNCCNATCCTCAACTAAACCAAGTTGCACTGCTTCATAGCCATCGCGTGCGGTGGTCTTNGCTTGCACGACAACACANGGGCCAGCCTTAATGACAGTNGCAGGNTGNACCACNCCANCATCACNAAACAACTGAGTCATNCCGATTTTCTTNCCAATAATTCCCGTCACCATAGTGACTCTCACTTGAAATTACTTGTGCTCCTTACCAAACGCCTTAATTTCTACATCNACGCCTGCNGGCAAATCGAGCTTCATCAACGCGTCAACTGTCTGCGAGGTAGGCTCAAAAATGTCNATCAACCGCTTATGGGTCCTAATCTCAAACTGCTCACGCGATTTCTTATCAACGTGTGGAGACCGCAGCACCGTCCACTTATTTTTTTCTGTCGGAAGTGGGATTGGGCCTGCCAACTCTGTACCCGTGCGTTTCGCTGTATCCACAATCTCGGTCGTAGATTTATCGAGTAAACGATGATCGTATGCTTTTAACCGAATCCGAATCTTGTCATTAAATGCAACCATTTTTTGTGCCTCTTAACATCAATCGCTTACTTTCCACCTACTCTTGCAATAATCTCTTCGCTAACANTCCGAGGCGCTTGTTCATATTGATGAAAATGCATACTGAAGGTGGCGCGCCCTTGTGTGCGAGATCGAAGGTCAGTCGCATATCCAAACATCTCCGACAGCGGTACGTGGGCATTCACTAACTGTGTGCCTCCTCGCGCCTCTAAAGATTGGACNTGTCCACGACGCCCTTTCAAATTACCCACCACGTCGCCCATNTTTTCCTCTGGCACCACGACTTCAACCCGCATAACCGGTTCCAGNAAGACAGGCCCGGCAGCTTTGGCCGCATCACGAAAAGCCATGGATCCAGCGACCTTAAAAGCAACCTCTGAGGAGTCAACATTATGAAAAGAGCCGTCATAGAGAGACACCTTCACATTGTCGATAGGATAGCCAGCCAAGACTCCTGTCGTCATGGCCTCACGAATGCCTTGCTCGACCGGCTTGATATACTCNCTAGGAATCGANCCCCCATGAATTTCATTTACAAACTCAAATCCTCCACCATTGTCGCAAGGTGCGATACGAATCTTGGCGTGGCCATACTGACCTCGACCGCCTGNTTGCTTNANGTACCGNCCCTCACCTTCCGCAGGTTTCGTAAGTGTCTCCTTGTAAGCCACTTGAGGTCGACCAACACTNGCAGTCACACCAAATTCACGCTTTAACCGATCTACGATGATCTCAAGATGCAATTCCCCCATTCCGGAAATGACAACTTGNCCGGTNTCGTCGTCCGNGCGAACCCGAAACGTCGGATCCTCGGCAGTNAATTTNCCTATNCCTTGGCCAAGCTTCTCTTGATCTTCACGTGTTTGCGGTTCGATGGCGAGGGATATCACAGGGTCTGGAAAGTCCATTGATTCAAGCACAATCGNATCCTGCTTATCGCAAATCGTGTCACCCGTTCCCACGCTCTTGAGCCCTACNGCTGCTGCAATGTCACCGGCATAAACTGCCTTAATTTCCTCTCGTTTGTTCGCGTGCATCTTCAGGAGACGNCCAATGCGCTCACTTCGATCTTTCGTTGGGTTGTAAACTGAAGAACCAGATGCCATCACACCAGAATAGACCCGAACGTAAGTCAACTGCCCAACATACGGATCCGTAGCAACCTTGAATGCTAAGGCCGAAAATGGAGCTTNGTCCGAGGCTGGACGCTCTAACGCTATTTCCTCAGCACTGTGCGGCTCNAGCCCGATGACAGCAGGAATATCGNCCGGAGACGGCAAGTAATCCACGATGNCGTCAAGAAGCGGCTGAACTCCCTTATTCTTAAACGCTGAACCACATAACACTGGTACGCATGGTGCNTGCTCATNACGCACCGAATCCACCACACGTTTTCTCAANGCNTTNATNATTTCGTCAGGCGAGATTTCGTCACCATGAAGGTATTTCGTCAATAATGCGTCGTCGGNCTCACTAACCGNTTCAANGAGACGCTCGCGAAATGTTTCGACCTTACTGTTGTAAGCACTNGGTATCTCTTCGACGNTGTAATCCGCGCCTAACGTCTCATCAAGATATCGAATAGCTTTCANACGAATAAGATCGATGACNCCGATGAAGTNATCTCCAGAANTCATCGGNAATTGTACNGCCACCGGATTTCCCTGTAATTTTGAAGCGANTTGTTCAAGAGTGCGCTCGAAATCGGCTCCGGTCCGGTCCATCTTATTGACAAAACAGATACGCGGAACCCGATACTTGTCNGCCTGTCTCCAGACCGTTTCAGACTGNGGTTCAACNCCAGCAACCGCATCNAAAACAGCAACAGCGCCATCAAGGACACGCAGNGANCGTTCNACTTCAGCAGTAAAATCGACATGTCCAGGTGTATCGATGATGTTAATGCGGTGGTCCCGCCACATACTTGTCGTTGCAGCCGAGGTAATCGTAATGCCGCGCTCTTGTTCCTGTTCCATCCAGTCCATAACAGCCGTTCCGTCATGCACNTCACCGATTTTGTAGGTGATNCCTGTGTAGAACAAAATGCGTTCAGTCGTAGTNGTCTTACCCGCATCGATGTGCGCCATNANGCCAATATTTCGTGTNCTATCGATTGGAATAAGCCTAGGCATTACNTCTTCTTTGACCGATATCTAAATAAAGGAAGCTNCTACCATCGGAAGTGTGCGAAGGCNTTNTTAGCCTCAGCCATCCGATGTGTATCCTCTCGCTTCTTGACCGATGAACCCCGCAAATTCGAAGCGTCAAGTAATTCNTTGGCAAGCTTTTCTTTCATAGTTCTGCCATCANCNCGCTGNCTGGCATAATTNACTAACCAGCGAATACTAAGCGACAATCTGCGATTCGGACTGACCTCAATTGGCACCTGATAATTCGATCCACCAACTCGACGAGATTTGACTTCAAGTGTTGGTCTCACGTTATCGATGGCTTTCTTAAACACCTTTAAAGGGTCGTCGCCCGTTCGCTCTTTAATAATGTCCAAACTCCCGTAGAGAATTCCTTCTGCGGTACTTCGTTTCCCGCTCAACATGATCGTTCGAAGAAATTTGGTAATTAACGTACTGTTAAATACAGGATCCGGTGGAGCCTCACGTTTGGGAACCTCTCGCCTACGTGGCATAGGTCAATCCTTATCTCAAATCTAGAACCGTGTTACGTTAACTAGTTGGCACCTTCACGCCTTAGGTCGTTTCGCACCGTACTTCGATCGTGATTGTTTCCGCCCTTGCACACCCACAGCGTCTAACGTTCCTCGAACCACGTGATATCGAACGCCAGGCAAATCCTTAATGCGACCTCCGCGGATTAAAACAAGAGAGTGCTCTTGAAGGTTGTGTCCAACACCAGGAATGTACGACGTAACCTCAAGCCCATTCGTTAATCGTACGCGTGCTACTTTGCGAAGTGCTGAATTTGGCTTTTTCGGGGTCTGCGTGAACACACGGACGCAAACGCCACGCTTCTGAGGACTTTCTTGAAGAGCAGGGCTTTTGCTTTTCGTTATGATCCGTTTTCGACCACGACGGACGAGTTGGCTAATCGTTGGCACAAACACTCCATAGCCGGATCTTACGCATAGTTTCGGTACCACCAGGTACCGGATCTAGACCAGCAAGATCACCCGGCGAAAATTATGCTCCAGGCCTAAAAATTAAGCGCTCCGATAAACGGCGGAACGACCGATTTGGCACCTGGAAACGCGATTACCCTATATCGTGTTTTCGCGTCGTACGGGGCTCCCTTTGTGGAAATACACCGAGGGGCCGTTTTTCGAAAGAAAGGCTGGAACAGCTTAGGCAGCCCTTCTCAGGACAGAATTTAGCCAGATAGGGTATCCTGGCTCCACCAAAACCTTACGAGAATATCACAATTTTCTTGGCACATGCAATGCTGAGGTAGAGGTTGTGGGCTTCAACCTGAGTCGGAACCAACAAAACTCTTATAAATAGCTATGGATAAGAGTCCCTCTAAGCCAAGTCGTAACAAGTCTCGCCACTCTTAGAACCCTAGTAACCAAAAGGGCTAACTTTGATTCTTGGGACTATCGACTTCTATCGCTTCATCTGGGTTCACTTGATAGTCCACCTCACCTTCGAATGACATATCATCTAGAATCGGTGGCGGTGGTGGTGGCTCATCCGGTTGAATCCGAACCTTCCGATAATAGTCGAAGCCAGTTCCAGCCGGAATTAAACGTCCCATAGTTACGTTCTCTTTCAANCCACGCAAATTATCAACGCGNCCAGAAATCGANGCTTCAGTTAAAACACGCGTCGTTTCCTGAAATGATGCAGCTGAAATAAAAGANTCGGTCGAAAGTGAGGCCTTCGTAATACCTANCAGTAATGGNCGACCCGTAGCAGGTCTTCCACTGTCCTNCATCACACGCTCGTTCTCTTCCATGAAACGGATTCGATCCACCTGTTCATCAATGAGGAATTCNGTGTCNCCTACTTCCTCAATACGAACCCAGCGCATCATCTGTCGCACNACAACCTCAATGTGTTTATCATTAATATTGACACCCTGCAGCCTGTATACTTCCTGGATTTCGTTAACTAAGTATCCTTGCAGGGCTTTTTCTCCAAGTACACTTAAGATGTCATGAGGATTACTGGGNCCATCCATTAAAGCCTCGCCCGCACGAACACGATCANTCTCTTGAACGTTGATGTGAACACCACGAGGNANCAAGTACTCGCGNTTTTCTGCGCCCGATTCATCTGGGACAATAATAATCTTACGNAGACCCTTGACGATACCGCCATGNTTAACNGTCCCNTCAATCTCACTGATCACAGCGGTCTCTCGTGGTTTCCGTGCTTCGAACAACTCAACGACCCGTGGTAGACCACCTGTGATGTCCTTGGTCTTAGTTGTTTCTCTAGGTATTTTNGCCAGCACGTCTCCCGCAGACACTTGCTCACTCTCNCTAACCATAAGATGTGCATGGGATGGCATGTGGTACTTCCGCAAAACTTTTCCATCTTNCCCACGTATCTCCACAGTAGGCTGCTTNTTTTCGTCTGGAGAATCNACAATAATCAGTCGTGANAGACCTGTNACCTCGTCGACCTCCTCGTGNACNGTTATACCTTGTACAATATCCTTGAATCGAACAGNNCCTGCCTNNTCCGTAACGATTGAAAACGTGTAGGGATCCCACTCAACAAGCACTTGNNCCTGCTCNACCTGTTGACCATCAGTAACTCGAAGATGAGCACCATACACAACNGAATATCGTTCGCGNTCACGNCCCTTAATATCCTGNATAACAANCGACCCACTCCGATTCATAACNACCAANACNTTNNNAACGCCTTCAACGACCTGTAAGCCTTCAAAACGCACCGTNCCCACATGCTTTGCTTCAAGCGTTGACTGCGCAGANACACGAGACGCCGTACCACCGATGTGGAACGTTCTCATTGTNAGCTGCGTACCAGGTTCTCCTATCGACTGTGCTGCAATAACACCGACAGCAAGCCCACGTTCTACCAAANTTCCAGTGGACAAATCACGACCGTAGCACTTAGCNCAAACTCCNCGTCGAGNTGCACAAGTCAAAACTGACCGGATTCTGACCCGTTCGATNCCAGANTCCTGAATTNCTGACGACAACTCGTCAGTAATTTCCTCGNTTGCTGCAATAATTNNNNCATTNGTAAATGGATCTGNAATCNGCTCTAGGGTAGTTCGTCCAACGATACGATCGCGAAGTGGTTCGATAATCTCNCCACTCTCAACAATCGCTTTNGCATCAATCCCATCCAACGTTCCACAATCGTCTTNAGAGATGATGACATCCTGAGCCACGTCGACTAGTCGGCGAGTCAGATATCCCGAATCAGCTGTCTTCAATGCAGTATCAGCCAATCCTTTCCGAGCACCATGTGTCGAAATGAAGTACTGGAGNACAGTTAGNCCTTCTCGGAAATTTGACGTAATGGGNGTTTCAATAATTTCACCTGAAGGCTTNGCCATCAACCCACGCATTCCGGCNANTTGTCGAATTTGTTGCTTNCTNCCNCGGGCGCCGGANTCAGCCATAANATAAACTGGGTTAAAATTGCGACCAGCGTGATCAAGATCCTCCATTTCAGAGAACATCGCATCNGCNATGCGTTCAGTCACNTCTGACCAGATNGCGATGACCTTNTTGTAGCGCTCGCCGTTAGTAATCGCGCCGTCCTGATANTGCTGTTCNACTTTAATGACATCCTCTTTCGCTNCATTAACCAAGTCAACTTTTACAGACGGTATAATCAAGTCATCGATACCTATCGACAAGCCAGACTGGGTAGCACTTAGGAATCCGAGATTCTTCAAACCGTCTAACATCNTCACGGTNTTTTCTAACCCAAANCGACGATATCCATACTGAACTAGTAACNNCAATCCCTTCTTCTTTAANAGTCCATTNACGAACGGGAACTCCGCAGGTAGCGCATTATTAAACAACACACGGCCGACCGTCGTACTAATGATTTTCTTGTCAACCTGTTGCACTTCGGAGTGAATTACGTCCTGGTCATCTCTCGACACCGTCAGATCAAGNAATTCTCCAGAAATACGGAGTCGGATAGGCGTCAAGGTTTCTAATTCACCCGCTTCTAGNGCCAACNGCACGTCGTCGAAATTCCCAAACACCCTACCTTCGCCCTTAGCACCANCCTTNGACTTCGTCAGGTAATAACATCCCAANACAATGTCCTGTGAAGGCACCGCAATAGGAGATCCATTCGATGGGTTCAATATGTTNNTTGAAGCCATCATCAATACTGACGCCTCNATCTGTGCTTCTGGAGCCAGTGGAATATGCACNGCCATCTGGTCNCCATCAAAGTCAGCGTTAAAAGCAGTACAAACNAGTGGATGNATCCGAATTGCCTTCCCTTCNACCAAGACCGGTTCGAACGCCTGAATACCGAGCCGATGGAGAGTTGGNGCACGATTCAGNAGCACTGGATGCTCGCGAATAACTTCGTCAAGAACATCCCACACCTCAGNACCTTGTTGCTCCACCAATTCCTTAGCTTGCTTGATCGTCGTAATAACTCCACGCTCTTCAAGTTTGTTGTATATAAACGGCTTAAAGAGTTCCAGCGCCATCTTTTTAGGCAAACCACACTGGTGCAACTTCAATTCAGGTCCTACTACAATGACTGAGCGACCNGAATAATCCACNCGTTTGCCGAGCAGGTTCTGNCGGAAACGACCTTGTTTCCCNTTTAAGGTGTCGGAGAGCGATTTCAAAGGTCGATTATTAGCACCNCGCAGCACTCGACCACGGCGACCATTGTCAAATAATGCGTCCACCGCCTCCTGCAACATCCTCTTCTCATTCCGCACAATGACATCTGGAGCCTTAAGATCCATCAGTTTCTTGAGACGATTGTTCCGATTAATCACTCTTCGATATAAATCNTTCAAATCGGATGTCGCAAAGCGNCCACCGTCGAGTGGNACCAGCGGGCGNAATTCAGGTGGAATTACCGGAATCACATCCAAGATCATCCATTCAGGCTTGTTTGTCGACTTGCGAAAGGAATCCACNACTCGCAAGCGCTTCGCGAACTTCAATTTCTTTTGCACAGAAGTTTCTGTTCGCATTTTCTGACGCAACTCGACAGCCAACTCCTCAATATCAACTCGNTTTAGTAATTCCTTAATNGCCTCAGCGCCCATCTGAGCCTTAAACTTTGTACCNAATTCTTCCTTCACTTTTCGGAATTGCTCTTCAGTGAGGAGTTGGTTCTGCTTCAGATCGGCGCTACCGGGATCTACCACCACGTAGGCTTCGAAATACAGAATGCGCTCCAAGTCACGAAGTGTGATGTCGAGTANATGTCCGATTCGACTGGGAAGNCCCTTGAAAAACCATACATGACTTACTGGTGTTGCCAAGGTNACATGTCCTAANCGCTCNCGGCGAACNTTNGCTTGCGTGACCTCAACCCCACACTTGTCACAGATCACACCACGGTGTTTCATNCGCTTATACTTCCCACACAAGCATTCCCAGTCAGTAACTGGACCGAACACCTTGGCACAGAACAAGCCGTCACGCTCCGGCTTAAATGTCCGATAATTAATGGTCTCTGGCTTGGTAACTTCACCGTGCGACCAGGNGAGAATCCGNTCGGGCGACGCTAGGCTGATTCGAATCGCGTCGAAATCAGTGGTCAACGAACTACGCTCGTTGAAACTTGGTCTCATGGAATCTTTATCCTTTATAGATANAGACTAAACTTCTTCNAACACNGGTTCTGGGTNTACTTCAATCACCTTGGGTTTCTTCTTAACAAGTTCNANGTCGAGACAAAGCGCTTGTAATTCCCGAACCAACACGTTAAATGACTCAGGCAACCCAGGAGTAAACGAAGCATCATCCTTNACAATCGCTTCGTAAATCTTTGCTCGCCCNANNACATCGTCAGACTTTGCAGTTAACAACTCNTGTAGAATGTGGGCAGCACCGTACGCCTCCAATGCCCAAACTTCCATCTCTCCAAATCTTTGCCCNCCGAACTGTGCCTTACCACCAAGCGGTTGTTGAGTAACTANTGAGTAAGGTCCAATNGANCGTGCNTGGATCTTGTCATCNACTAAATGGGACAATTTAAGCATGTAGATATAGCCAACCGTAACGTCTTGTTCAAACGCTTGGCCAGTCATACCGTCGAACAACTCAGTCTTTCCANTTNTTGGTAAGCCAGCTTGNTCAAGCCANCCCTTAATTTCGCTTTCCGTCGCACCGTCAAACACTGGTGTNGAAAAATATAAGCCNAGNGCATGCGCAGCCCANCCAAGGTGGGTCTCCAAAACCTGNCCAACGTTCATCCTTGAAGGTACNCCCAATGGATTTAATACAATTTCAACAGGCGTGCCGTCNGGCAAATAGGGCATGTCCTCNTCGGGTAGGATTCTCGCTATAACACCTTTGTTACCATGCCGCCCAGCCATCTTGTCACCAACGGAAAGCTTGCGCTTCATNGCAACGTANACCTTGACGAGNTTGATTACACCAGGTGGTAATTCATCTCCACGACGAATTTTCTCACGCTTTTCCTCAAACAGNTGCNGAGTAACCTCAACTTGNCTNCCGGTTCGCTCCNTAAGANCTCGTAGNNCTTCTTCNAGCNTTACATCATCAAAATTAATTTTCATACGAGCAATCGNTTCGTATGGTAAATCNNGAAGAAGTTCCGGNGTTAAAGNTACNCCTTGAGANAAAAGNCTTTCGCGGCCNAATTCGTCGAACAAATCCGCATCNAGGACCTGNCCAGGNAGCATATGGATAATCCGCTTTTTTACCTCGTCATGNANGATACGAATTTCATCCTGNAAATTCTTTTCCAAGNCTTCGAGATCTTCAGCNTCAATCGCTTTCGCACGNTCGTCTTTTTCTATGCCTTTCCTTGAAAAAATCTTTACGCCTACAACGATACCCTCGATACCTGGAGGACAGGTCAAAGAAGCNTCTCGAACGTCGCCAGCCTTTTCACCAAAGATGGCNCGGAGTAGTTTTTCCTCAGGTGTCAGTTGNGTCTCACCCTTCGGTGTTACCTTNCCGGCTAAAATGTCACCCGGTTTGACAGGGGCACCAATNCGAATAATTCCACTTTCATCNAGATCATTTAAGAANCCNTCTGATACGTTAGGGATATCTCGTGTAATCTCCTCGGGACCTAATTTGGTGTCTCTCGCTTCAACATCAAACTCTTCTACGTGNATAGACGTGTAGTAGTCCTCTTTCACCATNCGTTCTGACACGAGGACTGCATCCTCAAAGTTATAGCCACGCCAAGGCATGAACGCGACCAGNACATTACGACCTAATGCTAATTCACCGAGTTCAGTGCANGGACCATCGGCCANCACTTGGCCTTTATCAANATGCTGACCTACTNGAGCAATAGGCTTTTGATTAATGCAGGTATTCTGATTTGAACGTTTAAACTTGGTCAGATTATANATATCCGCTCCCATATCCTNAGATGTATCACCNTGCCCATCGACTCGGACAACCANACGCTTNGAATCAACATAGTCAACTGTCCCGGAACGCTTAGCGCTCACGACTGACCCTGAATCTCGGGCGGTAATGNACTCCATACCAGTCCCCACAAAAGGTGCGCGAGCACGTAACAACGGAACNGCTTGCCGCTGCATNTTTGAACCCATTAAAGCCCGATTCGCATCATCGTTTTCGAGAAACGGTATTAGTGATGCCGCAACTGAGACTAGTTGTTTAGGCGAGACGTCAATGTATTCAATCTTTTCACGCGGTGCGAGAACGAAATCCCCTGCTTGACGNGCATTTACACGTTCATCGATTAGNCTACCGGATTCGTCAACGCCAGAATTTGCTTGCGCGATCACATAACGATCTTCTTCCCAAGCCGANAGATAAAAGGAATGAGGCTCANAATCCGCACCACGCTTCTTCCGAGACTTAGCAGNANTGTTTTCTTCGAGCACATCTTCCACTTCGACAACATCGCCGATCTTAAACTTGGTACTNCCCGCATTTACGATCACCACGGATTCATNTACGCGACCATCCCGAACACGACGGTATGGCGACTCGATAAAACCNAACTCGTTNATTCTGGCGTAGCNCGAAAGNGAGGAAATTAAGCCAATGTTNGGCCCCTCTGGCGTTTCAATCGGACAAATACGACCATAATGNGTTGGATGCACNTCGCGAACCTCAAAGCCGGCTCGCTCTCGAGANAAACCNCCTGGGCCAAGTGCCGACAAACGACGCTTATGCGTAATTTCAGATAACGGATTTGTTTGATCCATGAATTGNGAGAGNTGCGAGGATCCGAANAACTCNCGAATTGCAGCCATCACTGGTTTCGCATTAATTAAATCGTGTGGCATTGCNGTTNNCATTTCCTGATAAACCGACATCTTTTCTTTAATGGCACGTTCCATNCGNACAAGCCCAATNCGGAATTGATTTTCGAGTAACTCACCCACCGAACGAACCCGCCTATTACCTANATGATCAATNTCATCTACNTTCGCNGGGTTACGTTTAAGTTNNAGGAGNTANNTAATGACTTNGAAAAAATCTNNTGGACGNAAAACCTTTTCATNTANTGATGTATCGANTCCTAATTTTGTGTTCANCTTCAATCGCCCCACACGAGAGAAATCGTACTTTTGGGCATTAAAGAACATGTTTTCAAACAGCGTGCGAGAACTCTCAAGNGTAGGAGGGTCCCCGGGTCGCATCCGACGGTAGATCTCAATGAGTGCTTCTTCATGGGTGCGAATCGCATCTTTTCTCAAACTCTGAGACAGAACCGATCCGATCTCATCAGACTCTGGGAAAAAGATCTCAAGGTTGGTTACACCTCTTTCCTGAGCCATCGCAACTACACGAGGTGTCATCTCTTCGTTAGCTTCAAGAATCACCTCTCCAGTTGATGGATCGACAACATCAGTAGCAGAATAAGCGCCCTCAAGTTCAGCATCTGAAACCTCAACTTCCTCGATTCCAGCCTCAACCAAAGCCTGCAAAAGTGTCTTCGTAATCTTCTTGCCTGCCTTCACCGATACTTCAGTGCCAGGCACCGTGATCGTGGCTCCAGCACTTCGCCCTAAAAGATTTTCATTAACCTGCCAGCGAAGAGTGCCTTGTTGTATACGTAGAGAACTTACCGAGTAGAACAACCGAATAATTTCATCCATGCTCCGGAGACCCAGTGCTCGGAGAAAAACAGTTGCGAGGAATTTTCGCTTGCGGTCAATACGAACGTACAGCAGATTCTTCGCGTCATATTCGAACTCTACCCACGAACCACGATAAGGAATAATCTGGCCGATGAACGTTGATTTATCTTCGGAGTGAAAAAATGCACCGGGAGAACGATGCAGCTGCGAGACAATCACTCGCTCCGTGCCATTAATAATGAAGGTGCCGTTCTCGGTCATCAACGGGACATCCCCGAAATAGACCTCCTGTTCTTTGATGTCGTGGATTGTTTTAACTCCGGTCTCAACATCTTTGTCCCAAACGATAAGACGGATAGTCACCTTCAGCGGAACTGCATAGGTCATGCCCCGCTCTTGGCATTCGTCAACATCGTACTTAACTTTTAGTGTGACTGTGTTGGCACAGACATCACACACGTCACCCTGGGCAATGTTCGTATGGCCACAATCCGAACAGACGATTTCATGACCACCAAAAGAATCGGCGGTTAAAACTGTACCGCAGCCTACACATGGCATGCGAAGATGATGAAGTCCACTGATCTTCCCGCACTTACACTCCCAGTTGCCAATCGAATATTCAATAA
>NZSH01000013.1 GCA_002696705.1 Woeseiaceae bacterium
TCAACATTTCGTGGCATTTTTTCTTTCCGGGAAGTTCAACAACCCCCTGGCAATTAGACGGAGTCGTACGAGCAATGAAACGTGATGGGTATGATCCGTCACTCATCCATGCCTGTCACAATCGCACAGTTGTTATCGATGCGCATCTTGGTGAGCGAGAAAACAAGCAGCTCAATGTCGTGGAATCACACGGCCTAAGAAATGTGCATCTATACGAAGGAGAAGAGTGGATCAACATCAGAGATGCAGTGGGAGACCTGGCAACTCGATTTATTTGCCTGAACGATGTTTATCCGAAAGGCTTTCTTATACCGAAACGGTTCCTCGGGGAAAACATTATTCATCTGCCAACAGTTAAAACACATGTCTTCACCACTACAACAGGCGCAATGAAGAATGCGTTCGGTGGCCTCCTAAATGACCGTCGCCATTGGACCCATCCCGTCATTCATGAAACGCTTGTCGATCTCCTCATGATCCAAAAACGGATTCATCGCGGTGTATTTGCCGTAATGGACGGAACGTTTGCTGGAGATGGACCAGGGCCGCGCTGCATGACGCCACATGTTAAAAATGTTCTTCTCGCTAGCAGTGATCAAGTAGCCATCGATGCGGTTTCGGCAAAATTGATGGGATTTGATCCTTTATCAATTAAATACATCCGCCTCGCGCATGATGCGGGCCTAGGATGCGGCGACCCTCGCGAGATCACGATCCTGGGAGACCATGCTGCAGCAAAAGAAAATTGGAATTTTGTTGGACCCTTTCAGCGCATGACATTCGCGTCACGAATGCAGCACAAGATCTACTGGGGACCGCTTCGCAGACCCCTTGAATGGTCACTGAAAACCATACTCGCGCCATGGGCCTATCTTGCCAGCGTGCTCTACCACGATAGCTTTTGGTATCCACTGAAAGGACGTTCGGCAATGCAAAACGTCTTAACCAGTAATTGGAGTCGCTTGTTTGATAAATGGGATCAAACAGTCGTCGAGGACGATGGATACCAAGTGGAAGACGGTCCACAAGTGAAAATCCGACGCTCTGGCCTCCGCGCCTTACTTACTTCTTTCGGTATTCTTGGTAAATGTTTAAGAGACGCACCTGAATTCACCGATCGTCGCCGTCGGGTAACCACTAGGGTTAAGTAACAGGACCTTACTTACTCAGGTAATCAATCATTAATGTTTCTGACAGCGCTGACGGATTGTTACTTGACGTAAGTGTCAAACCAATCGATCCATCTTGCCCAAAGGTCTAGGTAGTTTTCTTTCGCACGTGGGCCATGGGACTCAAATGGATAAACGTACAAGGCTGCTGTTTTCCCAAGGCCGGTCAAGGCTTGCATCATCCGTTCCGATTGGATAAGAAATGTCCCCGAGTTGTTGTCTTGTTCCCCGTGATACATGAGTAACGGTGAGTGGATCTGGTCTGCATAAAAAAACGGGGAAATCTCCAAGTAGGTCGTCGGAGCATCCCAGATAAATCGTCGCTCCCCCTGGAAACTCATCGGAGTCAAGGTGCGGTTATAGGCACCATCACCAGCGATCCCGGCTTTAAAGAACGGGGTGTGTGCGAGCATGTTGGCTGTTGTGAACGCCCCGTAACTGTGCCCACCATGACCGAGACGATCGATATCGACGTAACCCATTTCGTCGACTTTCCTAATAGCAGCGTACATTGTTTCGGTCATGTCCGAGACGAAATGGTCGTTGTAGCGGCCGTCAGGCATAACAATCGGAATGTCGGGATACACCACTGCGTAGCCTTGGGTCAACCAGATGTCCGACCAACGGAGAAAACTGAGCGTTGTAAAAGCATTCCGATTACGAGCGCGAATTGCTGCACGACCATATTCCTCGGCTGATTCGTATTCCCTCGGATAAGTCCAAAAGATCGCCGGAACTCGCTCACCCGCACGGTACTCAGTGGGTAGCGAGAGTCGGCCTTGGACTGTTAGTCCATCCCGACGAGTGAAGTCAAAATCGACCCGCTGCACCGAAGCCAGTTCAGGATAAGGATCAACATTCCGAGTCAAATTTTCCCAAGTGCCGTCTACAGTCCACAGATAGCTGTCTGGCACGACTGAACTCATTTCTCGACTAACGATCATCCGATTTAGATCGTCGTCGAGAACAACTAGAGGTTGATCGAAGGCGTTGTCTGTACCCTCAAAAATACGTGTGGTGGCACCAGTCGCAATGTCCACGCGATCAATGAAAGGCTGTGGCGTAAACTGCTCACGAAAGCCTGAACCTCGCAAATACACAGATGTGCCGTCACTGGATGTCACGGTACTCGTGATTCCATTTACGTCCTGGCGCGTCAGTAACTCACCAGGCAGTGCAATGACATTATCTGGATCATAACGTGTCAATTCCGTTTCAACTGGGGATCCAGTCGAAAGATTATACGCAAGAATCCTACGTTCACCCTCCTTCAGATCCTCTAAAAAGAACTTACTGCCATCAGTACTAAACCGAAGATCGTTGAAACGCCCTTCGGTCTCGGCGAGCACCTGCGCGTCCGCCACGACGAACGGAGCCTCTACTGTCATTACACGATCTTGCGACTCAGGGTCAGTTATTTCATCCTCCTCGCCGGTATGATTTGGTGCGCGGTCGAGCCAAGACAAACCTCCGCCACTAGGCCTCCAAGAGACCTCTCTAGGTAGGTCAGCATCCGGCCGATTGTCCCGACCTGCTGGTTCATGCAGAGGCACCTGTCTAATCATTGACACCATCTTGCCATCCACATCCAGCACTTTCAGATCTCGGCCGAAACTGGTATAGCCCACGATGTACGAGAATGGCTCGACAAGTTGCTCACAAAGAATGTGCCTGCCGTCTGGCGATACGGAGATGGAGAGATACATACCTGGCTCACCGATTAGCTGTGGAGCCTGGTCGGAAGATAGGCGAGCCAATTGTGCTGTTGTGTAGTAGCGGAATAAGTCCGCGTCGTGTTCAGTTCGTAGCAAGAACGGAAGAGTTGGAGTCGGCGTTGCTTTCTCACGCGTTCGACGAATGACAGGACCCGTCGGTACTGAATCAACCTTTGGTTCTAAACCACGAGTATCTGGCACAAGCAAGGCTAAAACCGAACCATCCGGCATCCACTGCAGCATTCGTGACGACACGCCAGCACTACCGAACCTTGCCCGCGCCGCTAACGTTGCCATCACCCGCGCATCACTCAGCGGTTCGGTCGTACCACTGGTTACGTCCGCCGTCCAGACCTGCGTGCCACCCGCTAGGTGTGCAAGAAACGCAAGTCGGCTCCCGTCTGGTGACCAGATGGCATCACTAACAAAGATTCCTTCAGGCAAATCTATTGACCACTGCCGTCGGTCCGTTAGCGAGTAGATGTTGTACCCCTTGANACCATAGGTGGCCAGTCGCCATTCACGATCCACTTCAGGCATGATCTCTAACATCCCCAGCCGAAGNGTCCGTCTCGACAGCAACCTGAGACTCGACAATTCATTAGATAGCGGAATCAGAAAGTGCAGGCCGTCTGGACTTAACTGATCAAGCTTGGTGAGATTCTTGTCTCGCTCGAATAGTTCTTGAACAGACGCAGGAGGTAGTAAGTAGGCTTCTGATGGATCGACCTGGGCCCACACCGCGTGAGGCTGAAGCAATATAGACACCAGTAAAATGAATGCTGTGACGCACTTGGGTCCTCCAAACCAACATCGCCGAGGATCGATNCCNATCTTCATGTGNCTCTCCTGATGNTTGNGACTTCAATCGTGCNGAACGAGATCCGCNCTACCNCGTTTAAGAAGGATCTCTCACAGTCGGATACTCAATGCCGAGTTGCTCAAGGTACGTATCGTACCGCGTAGGNTCAAAGTAGTAATTTCGCATCTCTTCACGAAATTCCTCCATAATCCCTTCATTTAGGTGAATGGCTGGNCGNTCGTCAGCGCTAATAAATGAAACGTACTCTTGGCCNTTTGTTTGAACGTCGTTAAAGTAGGCCCATGATGCCTCNANCTTCTGAGGCTGTAACAAGAAATCCAAGGCCGTCATTGCCATAACCTTCGCACCAGCCGTTGCACCCTTGTGTGCGATCGGCGTCGCCATCGCAACGGCGCTCGACCAATGATGACCACCGCCACCTGTTCGAAAATTCGATGGGAATCGTAGCGTGACCGTCGGGACGTTCCACGAGATATCACCGATATCATCCGACCCCCCACCGGTACGCACACCAGTTGGCGGCTCACCCAACGCACTCAACTCAGTTGCCAGGCCGATAGAATCAGCGCCCAACTCCTTCTGGAGCGCCTTGGCGAGCTCCTGATCCGCGTCGCTCCACTCGGGAAGGCCAATCGTCTTAATGTTCTCGTACATCGTTTCAGCAATTACCTTGTTGAAGTGNCGTGGCCAAGCCGACCCAAGAATGCGCCATTCCACCTCAGTATTGGTCATCTTGGCTGCCGNCTCCGCCGCTGTATTCCCAATCTCGAATAATTCTTTAATGTGGTCGTAGTCGAGTTCACGGAAGTAGTACCAAACGGAGGCACGCGATGGCACAACATTCGGCTGGTCNCCGCCATCAGTAATCACATAGTGTGTACGNTGCGATAATCNGAGGTGTTCTCGGCGNTAATTCATGGCTGCATTCATAAGCTCAACTGCATCCAATGCACTNCGGCCNGACCANGGTCCTCCTGCTGAGTGCGCCGACTCGCCGTNGAACGTGTACTCTACTGACACAAGGCCATTCCCGCTTCCCTCACCCCAACTCACGCCCATATTGCTACCAACGTGAGTGAAAATCATGATGTCAACATCCTGGAACAGTCCACCCCGGACGAAGTAAGCCTTCGACCCTAGCTGCTCTTCCGCTACACCCGGCCACAGCATAATCGTGCCTGGGATACCTTCGCGCTCCATGAGCTTCTTGAGCACAAGCGCNGCCGTGACATTAACGGCNTGACCAGAATTATGCCCCTCGCCGTGACCTGGTGCACCCTCGATGATNGGATCGTGATACGCCACGCCTGGCTTCTGCGATGCNTTGGGAATGCCATCAATGTCACTCCCGAATCCAATGATTGGTTTNCCTGATCCCCAAGTTGCAATCCANGCCGTAGGCATTTCTGCCACACCCTGCTCGACCTCAAATCCATTGTCACGCAGGATACCAGTCACATAGNTCGATGTTTCAAANTCTTGAAAGCCNAANTCACCGAAACTAAAAATCTGGTCGACCGCTTGTTGCGTAAACTTCCGTAGACTCTCGACCTCANTCACAGCNTCTTGCTTGAGNGNCTNAAGTTGATCCTCAGNCTGTGCCNANGCAGNAGCTGAGTTTACTAGTAAAACNAGCATNGCCACCACTGNCCAAGAACGACTGTGCATAACAGTTCTCCTTAATCCCTCATGATTAGCTNCTACACNCCAAACAGCTCAACNTTNAACACNCGTGCCAAAATGACAAAGGCGGTAAGAACANNNAAAACAATGAGNCTCAGCCAACTGAATGCCGTCTCGANCTTTGACGGATAGAAGTGTTTGTCCGTCTTNGGAATAACGGTTAGGCAATAGTACAGATTCANGAAATAAATGACCGGCGCGACAAATAAAGCCAGCGCTGANGCTACCAACACTAAGNAAACCGGTCGCGGCANNCCNNNAATAATAGCTACCGATGAAACGAGCGANAATAACATCGTCAATCGGTAGATGTTGTACTCGGANTACCAATGCNGACGATGGGCNTCGGTCANATCTTCACGCGCGATACCTTGTAGAGANGCCGTCGAGCGAAACATGTTGCGNCAACAAGCCCCAACAATNCGCGGCCACCCATCAAAGTAGTTGAACGCNGTTGAGTAAGTCGCAGCAAATGCTCCGAGGAGAAAAACNAGCATCATCTNTTGGCCAAGACTATCGGTAAAAATTCTAGCAATCTCACNCATAACAGCCCGGCCCTCAACTTCGCTCGGATACATCCAGACAGCTGCTAAGAGAAGAAAAATNCAGGCNAGNAAAAACGAAATGNTATGACCAAACCTAAAATCCCACANACCTATCCTAAACCAACGTCGGCAGTACTCGACCCCGAATCCTGGAATTCTTGAAGTATCGANCGCTAGGTCAGNCTTCGANCCGTTGAACGGGTCGAAAGTNGGTGCCAATCCAGCTTTTTCCAGACTTGGCCTGANACGACCCATGCCGACCTTCTTCGCCTTCCCCCATTCCGANGCTTGTAATGACACGTCAATTCCGGTNGGCAGTAATCCCAGAAANGCGGCAATNATGAGCCACGAGCCAGCCGGTGTNTCAAGAATGAAAAAATGACTAAGNGCGTCGCCACCAACNGGACTAACAAANAACACAAGGAAGGTTGACGCNATTANCATGCCAGCCAAAATCTTGGTNGCAGTCTCGACNGCNGCGTAATTTCCACGGAGTAGAATTACGACAGCNGTCANACCGAGAACAAATCCATATACTGGTTGAGAGAACGAAAATCCAANGGTGGTNGTGAATAAGNNGTACGCCACAGCGGCTGCAGCAACGAGACGGCCAGCCTGACCAATTGCCGACTGAATAATCGTCGTAATCATCACATACCATAATGGCCATTTCTTCCAAGCTGTNCCGTATGCCTCGATCAGACTCTTACCGGTCGCGTTTGTAAACCGAAACGCCATCTCNAATCCGTAGTACTTGAAGATATAAGCGATTGGGATGCACCANAGCAGAGCGTATTCGAAACGCCCACCNGCCGTCGGGGCTGTNATCAAATGACTGGTCCCNACGCCCGTCATCATTAAAATAAGNCCCGGACCAAAATGCTTCAACATGCCCTTCCAACTCNTATTCGGCAAGGGGAGCTTATCTAGGTCAGCCTCAANTTGCGTCGCNACACCTACTGGTTGGTTAGTTATGTGGTTAGACATATAAGATNCTCTTTATCGGTCAAGGNTCTTCTCGATTCTGAACAAACTGCCAGCCAAAACGGCCTTTGATGCATAGATGCCCTTGAGTAACTGAATGATCCATTGGGGACNTAACTTTGACGATCTCGTTNTCTTGTACATGCAGCTCAAGATTGCACCCCACACCACAATAAGGACATACTGTGCGCGTCACATCCTGCTTCGATTCGTCCCACTCACCAGTTGCACGACGGTCATGCTCNCTCTTAAACATCAGAGCTCCAGTCGGACAAACACCGATACAGTTACCACAATACACACAGGCCGAATCGTCCAATCGTNGATCAAATTCNGTCGAAATCCTNGCNTCGAAACCACGCCCAGCTACAGCGATTGCAAACGTNTTCTGAGCATCTTCNCCGCAGGCTTCNACACATTTGTAACAAAGGATGCACTTNGAATAATCACGAACATACATCTCATCATGAATCTTGANTGGTTGCTCNACCGTCTCCGCTGTCNTGCCATCTGGAACATGGTGATGACCAGGACTCCGGCTATCACGATCNGCATGCGATNNGTCTGATAATCCAAATTTNGNAGCGTCTACCTCNTAGTCNGTCATCCAGCGTTNGACGTCACCACTCGCTANGGATAAATCAACNGANGACGCGAGAAGTTCAAGNACGAGCTTCCGACTATGGCGAACACGCGGNGTGTTGGTATGCACGACAGCGCCCGGATGNACCTTGCGNGAGCACGAAGGAACNAGGGTTCGTGAACCTTCAAGCTCCACAACACAAACCCGACAAACATTCACAGGCGTTAAGGTNTCCAGATAGCATAGTGTTGGCGTGTCNACACCCTGGACCCGGCAGGCATCTAGCAAGGTAGACCCCTCAGGCACGCGCACCACTTCATCATCGATGGTCACTTCGACCAGAGGTATCGTCTGTTTCTCCACTGCATCACTCACCCTTNGNTCCTCCAAATAGTCCCAACGTAACTGCCGACTGCACTGCATTCGCCGCGGTGTGCCCAAGTCCACAGATGGANGCGTCGCGCATGACTTGACCTAGTTCATCCAGTAAATGAGCTTCAGNNTCAAGTGACGTCTGCACNCCATCTCGGGCAAGCCGTTGTAATAATTCCTCTTGACGCACTGTTCCGACTCGACAGGGCACGCACTGACCGCAAGATTCGTCCCTAAAGAATGCCGCGATCCGAAGAACAATACTACTCATATCCGTGTCTTCATCGAACACCATGACNACACCAGAACCCAGNGACGCACCGATGGCACGNGTCCCTTCAAACGTGAGCGGTGTGTCGAGATGTTTCGGAGATACAAATGATCCAGCAGCACCACCAAGCAACACTACCTTAAGTTGTTTGTTTCCGCGCACTCCACCAGCTAGATCAATGAGCGCACGCAACGTCAGTCCAAAGGGAACCTCATAAAGACCGGGCTGTTCGACAGCGCCTGATACACAAAAGAGCTTCGANCCAGTGGACCCGTCAGTACCCACGCCAGCAAAGCTTGNTCCACCGTCACGTAAAATATCCAANACATTGACTAACGTTTCCACATTATTGATAACGGTGGGCTTACCAAAAAGACCANNCTCAACCGGGTATGGCGGTTTATTGCGGGGTTCGCCACGAAAACCTTCGATCGAATTAAACAGNGCCGTTTCTTCACCNCAGATATAGGCGCCAGCGCCTCGGCGTAGTTCAATATCGAAATTNAATCCACCGCCCATTACATTAGGTCCNAATAACGCTTCCGATTGNCAGACTTGAATCGCGTGTTCCAGTCGAGTTGTGGCAAGTGGATATTCACCCCGNACATAGAGATATCCCTCCTCAGCNCCGACAGCAAATCCGGCGATCGTCATCGATTCAATGATGGCAAATGGATCCTCCTCCATTAACACACGATCCTTAAATGTTCCAGGTTCCGATTCATCAGCATTGCANACAACATAGCGTGGGCTGACTTGCGATTTNGCNACCGCATCCCACTTACGGCCCGTTGGAAATGCAGCACCGCCACGGCCTTGCAGCTTCGACTTAGATATTTCCTCAATAACGCGCGTAGGTCCAAGCTNGAGTGCTCTTTGAAGTCCTGAATATCCACCAGCACCACGATATGAGGCGAGGTTCGCCGGATCACAATCCTTAACNCGGTGCANCAACCTTAAGGCTNGATCAGGAGTTCCAATAGTTTGGGGTGTTGAAATGGTAGGNGTAATCGGAACGTCTGTTCCACCCAAAACGCTTTCAATATCTTCGAGACCAGCCGGCGCGATTGTACCGTCCTGACAATCTCCTGCCAGTTGGAACAGGACGGCTGGCCCACGTTCGCAAAGACCGAGACAGGGACTACGATGCCAAGTTGCCTGTCCGTTAGAGACTGGCGTACCTGATGGACCAANCTTGTGCTCGAGTGCCGCACACAACTTATCGGCACCTTGTAGCTTACAGGCAATATCGTCACAGACGTGGGCCACACGGGGAGGTCTGGTTGTTGTGGAAAGCAACGTGTAGAAACTCGCCACACCGTAAACCTCAGNGGGTGGAATTAATAACCTGCGGCAAATCTCATTGACCGCACCGGCTGAAATCCAGCCAACTCGTTTCTGNACAGCATGCAAGGTNGGNAGCAATAGATGTCTCCGAGAGCNAGCTTCCGAGAGACCTCCGTGTGCTACCTGAACCGACTCNGAAACATCTGCCTGACGCTCGAGCACGCTGTCAACCGCAGCACGCTCCGCCNCGCTCGTCTCGGCTGGCAGTAGTTTTAAATCCATCCCTACTCGCTCATGCGCCAACCGCNGTTTCGAGCTTTTCGATCCGTATTGCGGTAGCCTTGAAGTCAGCTGTTCCAGATTTCTTGTCCCATGTGGGATTTGTCAACTTATTAGTCTCAGCTTCGTCGGGAAAATGAAATGTTGTGAACGCNAAGCCAGGCCGTAAATCACCTGTGTAGCGAACNGTCATCTCAATCTCGCCACGACGTGAAAGGACTCGCACCTTCTCACCGCTGGCTACGTCCCATCGCCGACCATCAGATTCACAAATATCAAGCGTCTCAGCATGCCTGATCGGCGACTGGAAACCGCCACTCTGCACGCCGGTGTTGTATGAATCTAACCGGCGACCACTCGTGAGGCGGATCGGATATTCGTTGGTTAATTCATCCGCCGGCGGTGTGTGTTCGACGACACTAAATGGTGCCAATGGACCCTCCACGGGACGCTTCCACAGACGGCCATGCAAGTATGAACTCCCTAAGCTTTGTTCGTCTGGACACGGCCACTGGATACCGCCGAGTTCTTCAAGTCTCTGGTAACTCATACCTCCATGCATTGGAGACAAGCGTCTCACTTCATTCCAAATATCTTCAGCGGTTGGATGACCCCAGTCGTGTCCAAATCTTCTCGCCAACTCACATAAGATTTCGATGTCGTCACGCGCCTCACCAGGAGGATCAAGTGCCTTACGGACACGTTGCACACGACGCTCACTACTAGTCACCGTGCCTTCAGTCTCCGCCCACCCTGCCGCTGCTGGCAGCACAACGTCTGCAAGTTCGGCGGTTTTCGTCAAGAAAATATCTTGGACAACAAGATGATCTAGTCCTTGCATTAAATGAATGGCGTGGGGGGCATTCGCTTCTGATTGTGCAGGGTTTTCGCCGATAACGTAGAGACTTCGGAGATCACCTCGTTCCATCGCTTCGAACATCAATGTCAAATGCAAACCATTCTTTGGCGGAATGGCACAGTTCCAAGCCTGCTCAAACTTTCGACGCAGTGCATCATTTTCTACGTCCTGAAAACCTGGCAACTTATTGGGAATCGCACCCATGTCGCCTCCGCCTTGCACATTGTTCTGCCCACGCAATGGATTGAGCCCTGAGCCAGAACGGCCAACATGTCCGGTTAGTAAAGATAGGTTAATCAACGACAATACGTTGTCGACTGCGTTGTGATGCTCTGTAATTCCCAGCGTCCAACACATTTGCGCTTTCTTTGCACCTGCATAGGCATGGGCTAACTCTCGAATCGCCTCACCTGGCACGCCGGTGATCCGCTCAGCATGCTCCAGGGTATAGGATGCAACCGCTTGAGAATATTCGTCGAATCCAGTCGTGGCATTATCAACAAACTCTTTGTGAACCAATCCCTGCGTAATGATTTCTCTGGCAATAGCATGAGCAAGCACGACATCCGTGCCAACGTCCAGTCCAAGCCAAACATTCGCCCACTCGGCCGAACTAGTCCGGCGAGGATCCACCGTGTACAATCGTGCACCGTTATGCACGGCTTTCAACAGATGATGAAAGAAGATGGGGTGGGTTTCTCTAGCGTTCGATCCCCATAAGATGATTAGATCAGCCTCTTGAAGTTCCGCGTACGAACTTGTCCCTCCACCGGCCCCAAAGACTGTCGCCAGACCGACGACGCTGGGAGCGTGTCAAGTGCGGTTGCAGCTATCGATATTATTACTGCCGATCACCGAACGGGCGAACTTCTGTGCCATGAAGTTCATCTCATTCGTGGTCTTGGAGCAGCTAAACATCCCAACTGCTGACCCACCATGTTCGTCGACAACTTGTTTCAGACCCGTCGCCGCTCGGTCCAACGCTTCTTTCCAACTTGCTGGTCGTAGCGAACCATTCTCGCGAACTAGCGGCTGTGTTAGTCGAGTGTAGGATTTCCCCATTTTATGTCCTCAGAACAATCGCAAATTCAGGGAAGTCTATCACGCCGAGCGAACTCCACGTCCCAGACAACCAATCTCATGCACGTACAGGCTATTATTCCTAAACAAGTTAGCAATCCTTTGGTAGTAACTCCGGTATAATTGCGGATCCTTGACGATTTTCTGATGTCTTGGTGCGAGCAGGAAAACCCCGCGAGCATTTTGGCATCCTTTTCGCGGGAGCTAAAACGTGCACTCGGCCATGACGGTTATCTTGTTAGGGTTATTTTGTCTCGCGTTTGCGTCGATATCCTCCGCGCAGCTTACGTCCGCTAAAGACGGCCCAGTCGTCTATGGACATCATCATTTGAATGTCACAAGCATCGAAACACAGAACCAATTCTGGGTGAACACACTTGGAGGCGAGCCGGCAGTCTTGGGTAACTCAGAAATCGTTAAATTTCCGAACGTCTTAGTGTTTATGAGAGAACAAACGCCGACTGATGGAACTATTGGCTCAACCGTGAATCATATCGGCTTTTGGGTGCCAAGCGTGCGGGCCATTATAGATACGATTAAAGCAGCAGGTTATCCGATAATTACCAGGGCTGAGTTGCCAGCTTCTCAGGAAGTTGTTGACGATCTCGCGTACATCGCTGACCAGGACACGTACATCGCCTACGCTATGGCGCCAGACAACATTAAAGTTGAATTTGTTGAAAACCGGACTCAGACGATTCCATTGACACTTCATCACATCCACTTTTACTCGCACCAACTCGATGCGATGAAAGCCTGGTACGTACAAACATTTAATGCCATACCGGGAATGCGTGGTTCGTTTGAAGCCGCTGACCTGCCAGGTGTGAATCTCACTTTCTCCTCATCGAGTACACCCTCGGAAGGCACCAAAGGTCGGAGTCTTGATCACATTGGATTCGAGGTCGACGACCTTAAGAATTTCTGCCAGCGATTGGAATCACAGGGTGTCAAATTTGATAGACCCTATCGGGAAATCCCAGGCCTCGGTATTGGTGTTGCATTTCTCACCGATCCATTCGGCACCTACATTGAGTTAACTGAAGGACTCGATAAGCTGTAGCATCGGTTAAGCAAGTGATCTGAAGAACTAGGTGCAGAGAAGGGCCGACGTTCATCGAAAGAAGGGACCGAAATGAAGAATTTCTTGGGAATTATCTTAGTCGTCACCATGTACTGCCAATTTCCAAACAGCGCTATTGCGCAAACTCCCTATGAACCAAGTGCTGACAACCTAGCCGCACGTACTTGGTTCCAAGATTCTAAGTTTGGTTTATTTATTCATTGGGGTATCTACAGCGTTCTCGGTGCCGGTGAATGGGTAATGGAGGAACGTGGCCCTGCGTCTTATACCGGTCGACCAGGCATACCCGCCTCGCAGTATGACCGACTGGCTGCACAGTTCAATCCTACTCAGTTCGATGCTCGGGAATGGGTCGCACTGGCTAAGGCTGCGGGCATGAAGTACATCACAATCACCTCTAAGCACCATGATGGCTTCGCGATGTACGATTCCAGTCTGACCGACTGGAACATTGTCGATCGCACGCCATACGGACGTGACGTGCTCGCTGAACTTGCCGAGGCATGCCGGGAGGAAGGGCTCAAGTTGTTTTTCTATTACTCCCAGCTAGATTGGCGACACGAAGATTACTTTCCACGTGGCCGCACAGGACGTCAAGCAGGGCGACCAGAGAACGGCAACTGGGACAATTACATCGACTTCATGAACGGTCAATTGCGAGAACTCCTGACTAATTATGGGGAAATCGGTGGAATCTGGTTTGACGGCATGTGGGATAAATGGGATGCACCGTGGCGACTTGATGAAACCTATAGACTAATCCATCAACTACAGCCTCAAACTCTAATCGGATCCAACCACCACCTAGCGCCCTTGCCAGGCGAGGACTTCCAAAATTTTGAACACGATTTACCTGGCGAGAACACCACGGGGTATAACACAACAGAAATAGGCACACTGCCGTTTGAAACCGCTGAAACTATCAATCAGTCATGGGGGTTTAATCTTACTGACCACGACTATAAGAGCACTGACGATCTCATTCGCTACCTTGTCAACGCAGCAGGGCGAAACGCGAACTTTCTCCTGAATGTTGGACCAATGCCAAACGGGAAGATCCAAGGAGAGTTCGAGGAACGCCTGCATGGAATTGGTCACTGGCTTGACGAATATGGCGACTCGATCTATGGCACACGTAATGGCCCAATCGAACCTGGTCCATGGGGTGTCAGCACTGCCAAACAAGACACGGTTTATCTACACGTACTCAATTGGAGCGATTCAATTCTCGCTCTCCCGGCGCTTAACCTAGAAGTCAAGGAGGCCCGATTGCTGCGCAATCAGGCTGAAGTTCCCTTTCAGATAATCGACCAGGCCCTGCTAGTCACCCTACCAACTCGACCCGAGGACCTGATCGACGAAGTCGTGATTCTTACAGTGGAATAAAAACTGCCGTATGGCATTCGTGAATCACTCGGGTAACGCCTCGCTTTTCGGTTCAGGCAACCAAAAGCTAGCGGTAAAGCCCGCAACGTAAACAAAGAGGCCAACCAACGCAGAAGCATACGCTAGTTGCACCGTTGGATTTCCCCCGGGCATAACATTCGTCAGTTGTGTCGTCACCATCGCGAATGACGTGCCAATCATCCGTCCGCCGATATTTGCCGCAAAGCTCTCACCTGTTCCACGGAGGTAGGTAGGATACACTCGTGGTAGGTAGTTGCCCCAATAACTAAACTGCGCAACAGTACACACGCCCGCGACGAACAGTCCAACCTGCAGCACCGGAAGACTGGCCGTAGTCGCAAATAGAAACACTGGCGGCACGACCAATAAACCCGGCACCTGGAATACTCGTAATAGGCGACGCCTCGCAACTATCCGCACAGCAAGAAACGCCAACAGCAACCGACCCGTAAGCCCTCCCATCTCTTGAACCAATTGAACCGTACCGACCGTTTGTTCTTGTTCTGTTCGCGTTAAGCTTGTGATGTCCTCAAGGCCTGGAACAATCCGTGGCGCCTGCTGCAGTGCACCGAACGCTGCACCATAAGCACACGCAAACATTACTGTCGTTACGATTGTCGTCCGGCGAAATTCAGGCTTGAACAGTTCGACGATACTTGGTCGCTTTAATGTGCCTGCGACTTTCTGCTGCTGCCATGTTGGCGACTCTGGCAAAAATGGGCGAATAATAATGAGTGGTATTGCAGGAATAACCCCCGACATCAAGGTGTAACGCCAAGGTTCATGCCCACCTTGGATGGCTGGCAGCGCATCAGCGTATGTAACGATGAGAAAATATGCTCCACTGACCAGTAAACCTCCAATCGAAGAAAATGCCTGTGTATATCCGAGCACTGCTTCACGTTGCTTCGGATTAGGGAACAGCTCCGCCAACCATGCTACGGCTGCTACAAATTCGACGACAACGCCAATAAACGTTGTGCAGCGAAAGAACAGAAGCCAGCCAATAGATGTGGCAAAACTGGCTGCCAACGCCGACATTGCATAGATCAAGATACTCCATACAAGGACGCGGCGGCGCCCGAACAAATCGGTCAAGTAGCCTCCAAGTAAGCCGAATGCACCGCCAGCCACCGCCGGCACGAAATACAGTAGACCGACCCAGAGATTAAACTCCGCTGACCCGGGCTGTGCGCTCAAGAGCTCAAGCAATGCAGGGCGCACAATGAGCGGGAGCATTAAAAGTTCGTAAACATCAAAGGCAAAGCCGAGCGCGGCAACACCGCAGATCACCCATTGGAGAGGCGTGAGGCGTGAAAAAAATAATCCCATTATTATTCTGCCCAAGATCGAGCGAAGCAATTCCAAGATTCTCCACTAGCGGGCACAGAAACACAACCAAACAAAAACTATTCGTGTGTATGCCGACGAACCANCAGNAGNGCAGCTNGTGTAGACTGGCTTGACAGNNCTGTTAGTTCTNTTGATATNAGCCGAAGCGGGTAATNTATCGTGCNCATCCTTNGACTTTTAACCGCTGCATTTCCATTTTGGGTCTTAGTCGCAAGTGCCCTCGCGCTCTATCACCCACCGTTTTTTACTTGGTTCAGTGGTTCATTCATAACGGTAGGCTTGGGTATCATCATGCTGTGTATGGGCATGACTCTATCCCTTAACGACTTTAAACGTATTGTCCANCACTGGCGTTTAGTGCTACCAGGTGTGACGNTGCAGTATACCGTCATGCCAACGCTGGGATGGCTAATCGGCTATCTGTACGAATTGCCGACTGAATATGCAGTTGGCTTAGTACTCGTCGCCTCATGTCCTGGCGGCACAGCATCAAACGTCATCTCGTTTCTTGCNAAAGCAGATGTAGCACTGTCCGTCACGATAACAGCGGTCTCAACAATTCTTGCAGTGGCCATGACGCCAGCNCTCACAGCCCTACTAGCTGGCAGTCGAATTGACGTTAACGCAACTGGCTTACTCCTCANCACGGTACAGGTCGTTATCTTACCCGTCGTCATTGGCATTGCCTTGAATAAGTACCTGACGACGATTACACACAAAATGCTTGCGGTTGCGCCCTTCGTAGCGGTACTTACAATCGTCCTAATCGTCGCCTCAATAATTGGTGCAGGAAAGCAACAAATCATGACCGCTGGCTTCCGACTTCTGTTAGCAGTATTCACATTACATATTGGAGGATTCTCTGCAGGCTACGTCGCAGGTCGGTTAATGTTTCATCAGGAGATCACNGCCNGNACGATCGCAATTGAAGTAGGGATGCAGAACTCGGGATTAGGTGTCGTCCTGGCTCGACAGAATTTTATCAGTCCCCTCGTAGCAATCCCATGCGCCATTTCGGCTGTCTTTCATTCANTCATTGGCAGTCTCCTNGCTGCATTCTGGCGGCAATCGACAGACTCAAAAGCACCTCAAGACTATTAATATGAAATATCTGATCGACAGACAATCTTTTGTTAAGATGCTGCCAACTAAGGAGGTCCTGTGGAGCAGGCAACATTTGGCGTGATAGCGATCGTCCCTCCCGTGCTGGCNATTAGCATGGCGATCGCAACACGGCAGGTTACCGTATCGTTACTTGGCGGCATATGGATTGGCTGGGTGATCCACGCTGGTGGCAATCCCTTTCAAGGTACAGCTCAGGCCATATCCGCAATGATTGAGGTGTTCGCAGATCCAGGACAAACTCGGGTGATCGTTTTTACGTTACTAATGGGATCACTGCTTATTCTGATGCAGCGTGGTGGTGGCATTGATGGATTTTTAAACTGGGTCAGCCAGTGGAAGTGGTCACGNACNAGACGTGGGGCTCAACTAATGGCCTCTGTCATCGGTCTCGGTGTGTTTATCGAATCGAACATCACGTGCTTGGTAGTGGGTACCGTCTCACGGCCACTGTTCGATAAACTTAAAATTTCACGTGAAAAACTCGCCTACATATGTGACTCCACTTCTGCACCAGTCTGTATACTATTGCCCTTTAATGCCTGGGGCGCCACAGTGCTTGGCCTTCTAAGTGCACAAGCTGCACTCGGTAATCTTGGTGACCAGAGTCCACTTAGCATCTTCATGGCAGCAGTACCACTGAATTTCTATGCTGTCTTGGCAGTCATTCTTGTTTTTGTCGTCTCAATAACAAATTGGNACATCGGCCCGATGAANGTTGCGGAACGCCGTGCGNNTGAAGAAGGTAAAGTGCTGGCCGACGATGCGCGGCCAGTCGTGGCTGACGAAGTTATTATGATTCCAAGAAAAGAAACGGTAGCNCCNCGTCTTGGAAACATGTTGATTCCCCTGTTTGGAATGGTGGTAATGGTGTTTGCTGGAATTGGAATCACCGGCTCAATTGGGGCTCGTGAAGCAAATATTCTTGATCCCGGGCTGTTCGACATAATGAATCANGGCTCAGGTTCAACATCGGTTATGTGGGGGGTCCTCCTAGGACTGGCTTTAATGGTCCTACTATCAGTTCTTCAAAAAGCCTTTTCGATGCAGGAATTCGTGGATCTAGCTTTTAAGGGAGCTGGTGGCATACTGCCGCTGGCTGTGCTGATGGTCTTAGCTTTTGCGCTTGGTGACGTATGTCAGGCGCTCGGGACAGGTCCCTGGGTGGCAGCAAGTGTTAGACCATTTCTGACACCAGTACTGGTAGCACCACTCGTATTCTTAGTGAGCGCGTTNATTGCCTTTTCGACNGGAACGAGCTGGGGCACCTTCGCAATCATGATTACGCTGGCCGTGCCTCTCGTGTCNTTATTCAACAGTGAATCAGTCGTTGTGTCACTTCCGCTAGTTGTGAGCGCAGTGCTAGGCGGAGGGGTCTTCGGTGACCACTGCTCACCTATTAGTGACACAAGCGTTGTCTCATCAATGGCCTCGGCGAGCGACCACATCGACCACGTGCGNACACAGCTTCCTTATGCATTGGTAGCAGGTACGGTCACTCTCATGTTGTACTTCATTGCCGGTGCTTTGCTCTGAAGCTACTGGGTGATCTGAACTAATAAATCGGCTGCTTGATCGACTTGGGNAGCCAAGGCTGTAACGGCAGCAGCANCACGAGTAACATAGCTGCGCGCCTCATCCCACGCTCCTTCTTCGACTCCTTCTCGAATGCCCGGCAAAGTCTTNACACCGTAACCGGTATAGAGGCCAGGCGCGTACACTAGATGCNTAAACCATGCCCGCTTCGGTAGGCCNCCTGCATAAGCCAACGTGCGTTCGGANGTGTAGATTAGACGATTTAGCTCAGAGAGGAGNTNNTTNTGNGTATNAATCACGCTGGGGCTGGTGTAGGTCGCCGTTGTTAATCTGCGCTCGTATGCTTCACCAGCGCTCTCAAGCTCAGACAGCGCCAAACGTAGTGAGGTCAGGTCTAGAGTTTCATTAGTATCAAGTTCGTTGTAATAATGCTCGATCTCGTCGACATAGACATCCATCGTGTTCGCGTAATCGATAAAGTTAAACGGTAAGACCGTCGCATCAGCTAATCGCAATAAAGCGGTACCCATAATCTGCGAAAGTGCACGTCCGTGCTTGAAATTCTTGTCACCAAAGTTTGTGTACCACGTGAACGAATCGTATTTCGAATGATAAACGCCCCCTCGGCTCTCCCCTCCAAAACCGAGATTAAGTGACGCCATCGTCAAGTGGTCCAAAAAGACGGTGTAGTCGGAACCCGAGCCCAAAGCGGTAATCGGAAAGTGCTCTCGATTCTCAATCTGAAGTTGCTCATCCAAACTGTCAGCTTGTTCGAGTTGTCTCGCCTTCAATTCGTCAAACACTGACCCATCCGAGCGTGGCCCTGAAACATCCCGTGCTAGTTCGTTCACAAAATACTGAAGTGAATGTGACCCTCCAGCCGACAACCAACCTGCGCTAGTACTGTCAGAATTGATATAAACTACACCGTTTGCATTCAGTTCAGTCTTGTGCTTCTCAGCCCACTCAGTCGATCCGAGTAATCCCCATTCTTCACCATCCCAAGAAGCAAAAAAGATAGTCCGCTTCGGCCGCCAACCTTGATCGAGCAACTGGCCTAGTCCGCGCGCTGTTTCCATCAACACAACGTTTCCACTCGTCGGGTCAGTTGCACCATTCACCCAAGCATCGTGATGATTACCTTGCACGATCCATTGGTCGGGGAATTCTGCCCCATCGATGCGTGCAATAACGTTATAGAGTGGCCGCACCTGCCAGTCGAACGACAGCTTCAAATGCACAGTCGAAGGACCTGGACCTATTTGATACGTGATGGGGAGTGCGCCACGCCAATCTTCAGGTGCAACTGGTCCTCCCAAATGCTTCAGCAAAGGCAATGCGTCAGCATAGGAGATTGGAAGCACTGGAATCTTCAGTAGTGTTTCGGCATCGGCCCGATCCAGTTTCCGAGCGCCAGGTTCCGAACCCCATCCTGGCGTCAAGGGATCGCCTGGATAGATGGGCATGTCCATCACACTGCCACGCTGGGCACCATACTCAGGTCGAAAGGGCCCTTCTGGATACACGTTACCCTGAAAGTACCCGTCGTCTTTCGGGTCTGAATATATGATGCAGCCCACTGCTCCGTGTTCCCAAGCTAACTTAGGTTTAATACCTCGCCAACTCCGGCCGTATCTCGCGATAACTATCTTGCCTTCGACACTAATGCCGAGTTCTTCCAAACGGTCGTAGTCCTCTGGAATCCCATAGTTCACATAGACCAGTTCGGCCGTTACGTCACCATCAGCAGAATAAGCGTTGTAGTTAGGTAGGCCTCCAATATCGCCAGAATCCTGATCCTCTGGAATCGCCGGCTCCTCAAGCCGTAGTTGAATCCGCTCCGGCTCGATTAACTCCACCACTCGTTCGACAGGAAATGGCATGAGTGCTTCATGCTCTTCGATATAGGCTTCAAGGCCCCACGAGACGAATTGGGACAGAATGTACTCGGCTACCCGTCGGCTACCTGGCGCACCGGCATGATGAGGAGACTCACTAATAATGCGCATGTATTCACGCAAATTCGTGGGCTCCGGAATACTACGAAACAACTCTTCGCGTTGACGCTGTAAGTTAACCTCTTCATCTAGGAAGCCTCGAATACCTGCTTCTTGAGCTGAGGCGAGTTGCCCATAACTAAGAACTCCCGCAAAAACTATCGTTACGAAAATTGACTTTCGAATAGACATTACTTTCTCCTACGCATACAACTGGGCAATCTACTCATTACCAGTAACATCGCCTCGGTTAATGTCCCAAGATGGTATGTGGCCTGTATGGCTCTTCCAGGTGTTTACACTCGTTTTCGTCGAGCTCAATGTCAAGAGCGGCGATTGCTTCGTCAAATTGTGACATCTTCGAAACGCCTAGGATTGGCGCCGTCACGCCAGGCTGCCGCAACAACCACGCCAGCGAAATTTGAGCAGGCGACACACCTCGTTGTTTGGCAACCTCAACAACGCGTTTAACAATTTCAAAGTCTGACTCGGCATAATAGAGCTTATGGGCAAACTCGTCGGTCTGAGCACGTTTGGTTGCACCCCAGTCTTTAAGTGTACGGTTCCCAGCCAAAAATCCACGTGCCAGCGGACTCCATGGAATAATGCCAATGCCTTCGTTTCGGCAAAGTGGAATCATTTCGCGCTCTTCCTCGCGATAGACGAGATTGTAATGGTTCTGCATTGATACGAACCGTGTCCAACCATGTCGATCACTGAGATAAAGCGCCTTAGTAAACTGCCAAGCATACATACTAGAAGCGCCGATATAGCGGGCTTTGCCTGCTTTCACAATGTCGTTTAACGCTTGGAGTGTTTCTTCAATCGGAGTAAGGGGATCCCATCGATGAATTTGGTAGAGGTCAACGTGATCAAGCTGGAGGCGGCGAAGTGATGCATCGATTGAATGAAAAAGATGCTTACGAGATAACCCTCGATCGTTCGGGTCGTCACTCATCGGATAGAATGCTTTAGTGCCAACTACGACCTGGTCGCGAACAGTAAAGTCCTTAAGTGCGCGTCCAAGAATTTCTTCACTGACACCGAGCGAGTACATATCCGCTGTGTCAAAAAAATTTATACCACTTTCAATCGCACGCTGAATGAATAGACGACCGTCGGCTTCTGGGAGAATCCATTTACGCCAAGCGGGATCGCCGTAGGTCATTGTTCCCAAACAAAGACGTGAGACCTTTAATCCTGTGGACCCAAGGTTTGCGTATTGCATAAGAGTCTGCCCGCGATCCAATATGAATCGCTCGCCTTTCAGAATATCATTCCGAGTGCAGTTTCACACACTCGGTCGATTCTGGCGCATTCTGAACCAAATGAGGATACGATTCGTGAAGACATGACTGTGACGCATCTTAACGACATACACTGCCATTTTTTTTCAGAGCATTTTTTCTCGGTACTTAGTCGATCAAGAGCTGATCTCGGCACAGGCTCCACGGTCGTGGATGCGCTTGGATGGGATCACCCAGGGTCGCCAATTGCATTAGCACAACGCTGGATTAACGAAATGGACGTCCATAAGATTTCCCGTGTGGCGCTCATCGCAAGCGTGCCAGGAGATGAAGACTCCGTTGCAACTGCAGTGGCTGCGCATCCCGATCGATTCGTTGGTCAGTTTATGCTTGACCCAACACAGGACGATGCAGTCGAACGAACTGAACGCGCACTAACAGACCTTGGCTTGCGCGGCATTTGTCTCTTTCCTGCGATGCATCACTACAGCCTTGACGATGAGTGTGTGTCCAGGATTGCCTCGCTAGCATCAGCGAAAAAGCACGCCACACTCTTCGTACATTGTGGTGTCCTATCAGTCGGCATTAGAAAAAAGCTTGGCTTGCCGAACAACTTTGATGTTCGACTTGGAGATCCGCTTGCCATTGTGCCGCTTGCTTTACGTTTCCCCAATCTCCCGATCATCATTCCACATTTCGGTGCTGGATTTTTTCGCGAAGCGTTGATAGCAGCAGACCTCTGCTCCAACATCTACTTGGATACGTCGAGCTCTAACAATTGGATTAAGTACCACACGAACGTCACGCTTACAGACGTATTTCAACAAGTGCTGGACATTCTTGGCCCAGACCGTCTCCTATTTGGTAGTGACTCGTCTTTCTTTCCACGTGGCTGGCAGAAACCGATCTTTGAATCACAGCAAGCTGTGCTTCAGGAAATCGATGCTGACCTTTATGCAACACAAAGAATATTTTATGAGAATTTTGAGCGAATTTTTGCTTTGTGATTATAAAAGTCAGATTTTCATTACATCTCGATGATGATACCTGCAACCTCAGATATCGCTCTTGCGCTCAATGGTGTCAGTGTAATTCGTGACGGTCGTCCGATCTTAAGTAATGTAGCTTGGACCGTTCGTAAGAGCGAGCACTGGATCCTCCTCGGCCCAAATGGCTCAGGCAAGACCACGATCTGCGAAGTTGCTTCTTTGTACTTGCATCCTTCTACTGGCACGGTGGAAGTGCTTGGAGAAACTCTCGGCTTTACCGATGTACGAACGTTGCGAACTCGAATCGGCTATTCGAGTGCCAAGCTTGCCGATCTAATTCGCCCAGGTCTTTCGATAACTGACGTAGTAGTGACGGCTAAGCATGGAGCCCTGGCTCCGTGGTGGCACACCTACAAGACCGCGGATTACGAGAAAGCAGTTGGTTTACTGACACGCGTGGGCTGCAAGCATCTACTCGACCGGCGTTATGGCACCTTGGCGTCAGGTGAACGTAAACGTGTGGAACTAGCACGGGCTCTGATGGCAGACCCGGGCATGCTTTTACTAGATGAGCCAACTGCGGGGCTCGACCTAGGAGGTCGTGAAGCGTTAATCGCGTCGCTAGGATCCTTAGCCAAAAAGGACACGACTCCGCCAACCATACTCGTCACTCATCACGTCGACGAAATTCCTCCTGGCTTTTCTCACCTGCTGCTGCTTCGTGGAGGTGTAGTACAAGCAGCTGGTCCGATTAATACGACACTGACCGATGAAGCATTATCTCAGTGCTTCGAACTACCCCTACATGTCGAACGGCGCAATCAACGCTGGCAGGCTTGGGCAATCTGACCGAGGTTTAAAGCTAGCATCGTTACGCGTCATCGTTGGATTAGAATAAACTTCACGATTGGTTGGAGTATGTAGCAGAATTAGTGGCTAGGATCTTCACGACTTCATCAATTGACGCTTCGGTGTGGTGCTCCACCACTCGAGCAAGGTATCCAGTCAAGTTCGCCACTGCAAAACTAATGCCTTTGAGATTTCGCTCAAGCGGAACTCCAGGAATCGGACGTGCGAAACCTGATGCGCGAAAAACCGTCTGTCCATCACTCGCCATAACCGATCGGTACTCGTTCCTCGGACAGTCCCAGTCGAGTGCCACCCGGACGACACCAGATAAACTACCGGGAAACCATCGCGTGCCGTCTTCTTCAATGGCTGAAACCACGATGGCGTTCTGAGATATTGCACGCTCAACTACAGCTTGCAATTGCACTTCAAGCTCCAGATTTGACGTGCCAAGACTAAGGTTAATCACTTGCATTTGGTGCTCGATGGCCCAGTCCATAGCTGCAACTAGGGCATCTCCGCCAGTCGCCAGTTCTTTCTCAAATACCTTCACGGCGTATAGTTCAATGTCCGGAGCCTTTTCAATAATAGTGGCGGCCACAGCAGTACCGTGCCCCAAGCGATCTAGATAATCCTGGTGTTGACGACCATCGGTATCAATGGCGACTCCACCAGACACCGATGGAATATGCGGATGCTTCCGATTGACACCACTATCAACGACTGCCACACGAACTGAACGGCCAGTGGCCGCCTCGAATCGTTCGCCACGCATGGAATTCGTTACTCCTCTTTGACCGCTGACGACCGAAAGAGAGTCGAGAATGCACTATCTCTCGCAAGCAACTCTGCAGGTGAACCACTCTCCACGACCCGTCCACCGTCGATTACCACCACACGATCGGCTCTGCGCACCAATTCAAAGTGGTGAGAAATAATGATCGTCGTTCTCCCTTTCATCACCGCCTCGTAGCCTGCTGCGATTTTCCTCGCGGAGACAGGGTCGAGCGCCGCAGTCGGCTCATCCATCACAAGGACGGCCGGGTTCGCGAGAAAAGCTCGTGCAATTGCAATACGCTGACGTTCACCGGCTGACAGCATATGACCTCGTTCACCTATTTCGGTGTCATACTGCTCCGGCAACCGATCAATAAATTCCGCAATGCCAGATGCTCGTGTCGTCGCCGCGAGTTCAGCTTCACTGGCATTGACCCGACCATACCGAATGTTTTCGGCTATCGATGCATTAAAAATGAACGGTTCTTGATCGACCAAAGCGATGTGTCGACGTAAATCATGAAAACTGATTGATCGCACATCACGACCATCAAGGCACACACAGCCTGTGTCTGGATCGATTAACCGAAGTAACAGGTCTGCCAGAGTAGACTTGCCACCGCCACTCGGCCCGACAACCGCAAGCACTTCACCAGCTGTGACATGAAGAGTGACGTGATCCAGTGCAGCCACGCCACGGTCAAAGGTTACGGTTACATCTTCCAATGAAATTGCACCTCGGGCATCTGGACAGACCTCGGCATCTGACAATTCAGCTACGTCTATTTGAGCGTCGAGCAGTTGATGCACTCTGGATAGCGAGACCCGCACTGTTGCTAAATTGGCGTACAGTCCCATCAATGCCTGAATCGGAGGCAGGACACGAACCTGGTAAGCCATGAATGCGACCAGTGTACCCATGGTCATGGTCCCATCGATCACCTGCTGCCCGCCTATTACAAACACCACCGCCGTGCTCCCTGAAAGAATTAAGCCAGGCAAGCCTCCAAACAGATAGCTTAGTCGTTGCATTGACATAAGCGCTCGGACAAATGCGTCATTTTTGTGTTGGAAATTCTTAACCTCTCTAACCTGCGCATTTGAGGTAACAACCAACTTCATGCCTTGTAATGTTTCGATCAAGAAACTGCCCACATCAGCACTTCGTTCACGCACCGCTGTCACTCGACCTTCTAGTCGATGACGATAGCGAACCAGCATCCACACGCTTGGTGGTAACAGGACGGCGCTAAGCAGAGCCAGTCCGGCGTCCAGCCAAATCAACATAGTGATCGCTCCGCCAAGGAATAACACGTTGCCGATCAACGCTAATGCCGTTTCTGCGGTTATTCGCTGGATTTCACCAATGTCATTGTTAATCCGTGACACGATGTCGCCAAGCCTAGTACGCCCGTAGAAACCCGGAGATAGTTTTTGTAAATGCCGATANAGCGCTAGGCGCATATCGAACAAAATATCCGCAGANACCCGTGTGTACCGCAAGCCACTCACAACGTTAAACCCGAAACTTAATATNGTGATCGNGANAAAAAGCCCAACGAAACGTAGNAAGCCAACCGGATCTTTCCCNAGNAGNGCAGAATCTACNAGACCTTTGGATAGATACGGCAGCACCAGTGACAAAGCNGTACTAATCAAACTNANNACGAGCACTAGTATCAGTCGACGCCAGTAAGGCATCACGTACGTCAGGGCGCGTCGAAATTGAGGATCAAGCAAGATCAGTAACGTTCAGAGAAGTTAGGAATTNTNTTTGGTATCTTAGGNGCTTCCACNNCCTTANTACTGGCCAGTCGGTGGTATCACGAGTAAAGCTGTTGTCATGTCTGCTTCCAAGTCNATGGTGCGAAGGTACTGATACGTCGCAGCTTCGTAGACATCAATAGTCTGTCCAGCCTGATAGANGTACAAAAGCTTTCCATTCGAACTAGTCTTGAGCGCCATCCGCGGGCGNCCNGCAAACGGNTTGCGCGGCCCCAAGCGTCGACTTTCTAGATCGAACGTCCAAAANTCTGNGTGCCCAATCTCAGAAAGNAGTCCATAGGCCTTAGTCCGATCCGGTGCAAGACTGAAACTCACTCCCGTAGCCGGGCCGAGNGTATAAAAATACTCGACNGCCTTTTCCAGTAAATTCACACGGGCCACNCCCATCAGTCGATCGCNTTGCACNGCCGAGGGAACGGTGAATAANCCTGTAAAGAANCCGGGTTCCTCNTTAACTTGATCGCGGGCNCCAAAGCGNANCGGTCCAACGCCGTCTTCTCCAGACTCCGACATATCCCATCGATCAACCTCGGTGAAATTGTTTGTTTCGTAAATTACAACCTCGTCNGNAAANAAGTACAGCAACGATCCATCCGGNGAAAAAAGCATGNTAAGTCGCTCGACTTCTTTNCCATTNGGCCAGTCGATCTCTTGCTCGANCGCATGCGTCGTCAAATCGTACTTTACGAGCTTCATCGCACCGATNTCAAATCGATCGATGAGCTTNNTCGCCGGTCGAACCTGNAAAATGACGTACCGCTCCTGAGGTTCAACTACAAATCCNCGAATGCGCACTNTTGTGTTGCNATCACTCATGGATACAGTGTCTAGACTCTCACCAGACGCGACATTGATAATTTCNAAGTTCTCAAANGTCGTGTCAAANATGAAAAANCGCTCACGATCGGTTGAAATCGCTAAACGTCTTGGCATNCCTATGGAAACCNGNATNTCGCGAACGACTTCNTCAGTAGNTTCATCAATGACGTAAATCTTATGCGCGTAGCCCCCGACGTAGAGGGTACCGTTACCGCCAACCANGCGTGACTNATCTTGAGCCCACGCTGTCCCATTAAGGAAGACTAAGGTGAGCANCAGCCCTAGTAACTTCGNNGCGATTTGCATAATAGGCCATCCAAACTAAGCACAAGGTCTCACAGTGAAAAGCGCATGATCAAGGAAAGATCAAGTCAATCTTTCGCCANTCTTTCTGNGCCGAAGCACANGAACTGGTCCAGTCGGGAGCATGGTTCAGTTGATCGGGAACTTGCGCAGGCCAAAAACAACCAAGGTGACAATCAAATAAGTCACGCTCGACCGGCGANCATAGTCCCGCTGTNCCACCATTGACATCGGCCTCCCACCCAGGGAAGAACACGAACGAACACCCGAGTGGAATCTGAGCATCTGGTCTTAAAGGCGCTCCACCCTGCTGAAGCGCAACGATGTCGCGTTCGTTTGTTCCNACGATCTGCCTTTGGATACGGTTGGCCTTCTGGTTAATTGGTTTGAGATGCTTCATTAGTCACCCGTTCATCAAATCGATTCAAGTACTCTGGATTATGTACAGCGATTTCTCCATAGATACGCAAACAGACGTCAGTCCATTCTCGAATCCAATCACAATAATGCAAATTTGGCTGTTCTGTCGAACCATAGCGCGTGTGCGCTTCATGATAGCAGCCACCTGAACAAAGCGGCCGAGCCCAGCAACTATGACAGTCAGTCTTGTTAGCAAGATGATGTTGATCTAGAAACTCAGTTTGACGTTTCCGATCGATGCCATCACGAACTGTACCCAACGAATGTTCGTCAGANCCTGCAAACCGGTGGCANAATGCAACCTGNCCATCGGTCGCTACACCCATCAGTCCTAATCCCGCACCACAAGGANACGCTTTACTGGCTCCTTTATGGATNTCCTCTAGTGTGTCTTTCACATTGGAAAACCCNTGGTGGCGATTATCAAGTGCNTGNTCAAGAAACTCGTTNGCCAGGGCGGTAAACTGTCCCAGCATGTCANTNAACNCATGATCTTCAATNGCGTAGTCNCGCTGGGGCGATGTAGTAACCGGTGCAAAACCCACTTCATAAAACCCCACCTCATGGCTAAGATGATCAAANATCTTCCGGATATCAAGCGTTTGCGACGTCAGCGTGACNCGNGCCCCAATCGGTCTAGTCCGATGCTTGCTTAATAACTCTTTTATTTTTGGCAGGGCAATATCATAACTACCAACACCGCTCTGGAAGACGCGAAACTTATCCTGCACCTCTTTCGGCCCATCGATCGAAATAGTCACCGCTACTTCATTTTCGACAAGGAAATCAATCACCTCTGGCTTCAGCAACGTCGCGTTCGTCGTTAAGTTAAACTCCACCCGNTTACCCAGTTCAGCTGCTCGCTTTCTGGCGTACGGGATGGCAAACTTTAACACCGACATGTTCATGAGCGTTTCTCCGCCAAAGAACGAAAGATACGCTACCTTGTTCTCACCTGATTCCTTCAACATGAAGTCGACACTTTCGCGGGCAGTCTCTTCACTCATGAATTTCGGTTGAGAACCATTGCTAGTCTCAACGATTTTGTCCTCACCGTACTCGTAACAATAGGTGCAGCTTAAGTTGCACTGGTTGGTAACGTTCAAGACCATAGTTGTTAAGGGAAACGGCGAAACGGGAATAATCTTGGGCATCGGCTCGACCGGTCTCGCCNCTTCTGCTACAGCCTGTACCTGCTGTAACTCNATNAGGCTANTGTCTACTTCAGNAGGCGATCGCTGAGACTCAAGCGCGGTAANNAGCGCAGNGCGTGTTAGAGGTCCGTCGCGCAATAAAGCNACAATNTCNTGCGACGTTTCATCCAGCGCGAAGACNGCAGCACTGGGNACCAAATATAGAAACTGCTGTCCGGCAGCCTCGAANNCGTGGCATTCACGTAATCCAANTTCGTTCATCGACCAGTNTCCCAGGAATCCCACCGCAAATGATTCGGCACGGTCACAAGTAAATGTGCACGCCCTCGAATAGGCATTTCGCCATNCTGTGTCACGCTGGCGACCACCCAGACGTCACCGATATTATTGCGATTACCTANCCGGTCNGGATTCGGCCCATCAACGGCCGGTGTGAACAATCCGCTTTGGTCAATTGANCCTACATAATTTAAATCTTCGTCGTTATANGTTGCTGAATATTCCTCAAGCGACCACNTCGGCTCAACNACACCTANGACNAGATCATCATCCGTGCGGGATTTTCCGTCCGAACCAGCATGCCAAGCAATGGCCTCGAATTGCTGGAGTTGCTTCGGAACAACAATACCNCCAACCCTTGCNANGCCACGCATNGGTTCAACCGTAATCCTGTCAATTCGNTCGTAAACNGTGAGTGCGCTGGGAAGCATNGATTGGCCNATGAAAACATCACGAGCACCTATGGCTNCAGAGTCTTCCACTGCAATACGAACGATCGCCATATGTTGGCTAACGCTCACAATATCAGTCACGTCAACGNCTGTTCCTAAATCTAATTCGGCNAGCCCAAGCTGGCTNGGTAGGTTCGCGCCATAAATCTTCAATTCGTNCGTTTCCACATTGCGCATGATTGCGCTCGGATATATACCTGACAAAAGTGGCCGAGTGTCCACACGNTNTAGNCTCACATCGATCCCAATNTCGTTGTAGGCACCACGAAACCAACGGCCNGACATCGACTGACGGTCGCGTTCGAGGAACATCACTTGACGCCAAGTACTCTCCTCAGANTCGTCCAACGANGAACTACCCCNCCATTGAAATCCAGCGTACACAATGCTGCGCCCTGTGTGCGTAATCGACAATCCATCACGGGCATAAGTGAGCCTNGCCTCNGTAACAAATTCACCGACACTACTACCCGCTGTGANAATTACANGGCCGTACACCGGACCGCGACCAGGATGGTGTCCCGNNAAAGTCCAAGNGCCTTCGAGTTGTAAAGGACGCACGTTTNCCGACCANGCGTCCCACGCAGNGGNATGTAACGGATAGGTCNNGGCTAAATGNTCAATCGCTCTATTCATCGGATGNCGTCTTGCAGGCGTCTCATTCTCGTCGGCAGGTTCACGTCCGACNATGCCGGTCTCNCGAAAACCTTGCNANTCNACTAACGGATAAAATCCTCTGTGCATANCGACCACAAGCGACCATTCTTCTCGTGNCCGCCGCTGATTNATGATACGNCCCANNGAATGACATGCCCTGCATGTNGTCTCCACGTCTTGATCGGCTTCATACNGATNCTCAATAAAACGNNGCTCGACTTCGAATGCACCTGCCTTGGCTTCTTCAGGNGCNAGACCAAGGTGGTTAGACAAATACTGGACCACTTCACGGGCTTCCTCAGGTTCGATAGATAGATCATTCAAGCTAATCATGCGCTTGATGGTCTGCTGCCAACCCTCNGGTGTNGTGCGACGAAATGAAATGCGCGACAAGATGTTNGGATNATCTGTTGCATGACACGTCCCGCAGGCNACAAGGACCGTCTCATTATTAATGGGAATACCAGACTCAACAGCCANCTGNTCTCCCTGTTGAGCCATTNCNGATTGGCCGAATGAGGNGAGNAGCACGAGTGCCAGCAATCGGAAAGGTCTAGTCATGTGAGGTGTATCCCTCAGAAAATGGTGCTTACTTGTAACATACGTTCCAGACAAGATGCAATTAGGCGAAGCTTGCCCGAAGGGNGTGTCAGATTTGACATTCAGCATTCTCCAAAATGCCAAAGGCGAGTAATACCGAAAGTGCACCAAGAAAATCAGGCAAATTCACCGGGACACATTCTCGATTATACGCTTCATAAAGATCAGGCACCTGACGATATGACGAAGCCATTTCGACAAGTCGCACTAGGTTTACTCCGCGAAGAAAACAGGTGGCTTGTACATCTTTCGAGCCTTCACCCAATATGACTTGATCCTCAAACACAACGTTACGACCACTTATGACCGCTCGTCGCGTTAAACGAAATGCTGAAGTCGGGCGCAANGCNATTGCAGAGCTCTGNTTGAGGGCTTCAAACGCTGATAAGACATTCTGATCGCNACGTAACTGTTCGACGTCAGGATAGCCTGAATTCACAACTGCCAGATCGTCAAATGAATTGGCTCGTCCGGTCCAAAATGGGTGCTGCGCCTGAGTAAGAGCATTTTTGAAGTANCTGGCCGACTGGNNAACATAACTCGTGTAAACCTCGCGTTCTCGTGAATCAAACAATTCAAATGCGGCCTTGTGCATCTTTGGCTGGGTTAATGCAGTGTGAGCTACGATGGCCGCCATCCACCCGGAAGCAAGAGCTTTTTTGACACCGAATGACGACAGGGGATCAATGAATGACGCAGCATCGCCCACNAGCAGGAAATTCGAACCAGCAAACCTCCGAGCAGTGTAGAGTGATGCGTCACATCCCCAAGGACGCTGTTGTAACGTCGCGGCAGCCGTCAGGTTCGAACAATGTTCNGTTTTTCTAAGCTCACGTTGGTAAACCGACTCCGCGCTTGTATCCCGTGCAACCCGGGTAAGCTTCGGNTCCAGCATGACAGTGAAATATCTGATGGAGTCNGACACTGGCACCGACCAAGCCCAGCCGCTCTCAAAAGCCTCNACCAGNGTATGNGATGGTTCCTCGAGCGGCCATTTGGTNTCGNNTTGCCANACACCCACCAACGCTAAAGTGTCTGGGCTATCTTGATGAGTNCGGAAACCTTGTTTAGCAATTACNCCAGCCCGACCCGAACAGTCGAGNGTAAACCTAGAAGTCANTANATGCCGATGGCCGGTNTCGTCGTNGTACTCAATCTGCACATTCGCTTTNTGATCATCGGAGATTGGCCANGAAATCAGATCGCTGGTGGAGCGTCTCTCGCTGGNTCGTCCAANGTTGACCTGCTTGACNTTGGTNTNACGNAACACGCTGGCACCGGCCGTTTCTGCGCAAGAAAGNAGTAACCGATCAAAATCGCGTCGTAAAACTTGATGGCCCTTGAGACCATCCACGAAGATTTCAGATCGCGGTTCCCTATCCTCCCACCACACAGTATTCCCAGACGAACGGTAAAACTTAGCGTCGTCGATTGATGCAGTGACACCTAGAACATCAAATAACTTTCGACAACTAGGCGGCAACGACTCGCCCAATGACATCGCGGAATGAGTCCGGTCCAGCACGATGACCGAATGTCCCCACGAAGCTAGGAGCCGGGCTGCTGCAGAGCCAGCCGGACCACCACCGATGATAGAAACGTCGTAATAACTTGGCTTAGACACTGACAAGTTTGAGAGCGGTCATGGCTGGTGCAAACCGATCACACATACGGATCCGAATCTCTTTAAGAACGCTGGCACAATGAGTTAGGCAGCGTAACGACGCATTATACCTCTTGGTAACGCAGGCTAGCACTTTGAGTGAACAGTGACAGACGGCCAACTGATCGGCAACAATGACCCCGTGTGGGAGCCTTAAAATGCATATTGCCATACTGTCAGACATTCACGATCACATCACCAATCTTACTTCTGCATTATCAAAACTTGGCAAAGCTGATGCNNTGATTTGTTGCGGTGATCTGTGCTCGCCGTTCATTGTCGTCGAACTGGGACNGCAGTTCCTAAAACCNATACACATTGTGTTCGGCAACAATGACGGAGACCTTTTCNGGATCACTCAGCAGGCTACCCGCTTCTCGCAGATTACCCTGCATGGGGAATTTGCCGATCTANCGTTGGGGGGGNAACGAATCGGGGTGACTCACTTTCCAAACATTGCAGGCGCCATTGCGCTGTCTAATCGATATGACTTGGTGTGTTNCGGTCACAACCATATATTGGACATNGCAAATGAAGGGTCAACGTCGCTGGTNAACCCAGGCGAAGTGTTTGGTGGTTTAACTGGCAAAGCCACCTTCGTGATCTACAATACTGATACCGGAATCGCAANANCTCATCAAATCCTGTAAGACAGAGGCAGANCTGTAACTCAAGNAGAAAATGAAACAAACCATGAAACACATTTTTNNANACANTCATATNCGNAAGTGTCGTTGTATCCACGCCAATAGNGAGTGCGCAAGATACACCTATAAAGTATGTACGTTATGAGTACGAGGGTCGTGCTTCCTACGGNGTGCTTGATGGAAACACCATCAATGAATTACGAGGAAGCATTTTCGAATCTTCGGAACCAACCGGTAGAACCCTTTCCTTGGCTGATGTAAAACTNCTCGTGCCAACCGAACCATCAAAAGTGATNGCCATTGGCTTCAATTACCGCAGCCACCTTGGAGATCGAGAACCGGAACNGTATCCTGGCGTNTTCGCTAAATATCCCAGCTCNCTTATNGCCACCGAAGAAGCAATCGAATTCCCCGAGGGAGCNNCTAACGTCCATTATGAAGGGGAAATGGTTTTGGTGATCGGNAAACAAGCACGNAANGTTCCCAAAAGNCGTGCTCTGAGTCACGTGTTCGGTGTGACTGCTGGCAACGATGTAAGNGAGCGCGATTGGCAACAGAACGACCTNCAATGGTTTCGAGCAAAAGCCTCCGACACGTTTGGACCACTCGGNCCAGTTATCGTTCAAGGTTTGAACCCTGACGACTTACTACTCCAAACCCGTCTCAACGGCGAACTACGGCAGTCNCAACGAACAAGTGACCTGTTCTTCGACAGTGCAACCATCATCAGCTACGTGAGCAANTTTGTAACNCTTGAGCCAGGCGATGTGATTTANACAGGTACNCCTGGAGCCACCCGNGCAATGAAGCCTGGCGACGTTGTAGAAATTGAACTTGANGGCGTTGGAATACTACGAAACACCATCTCTGCTTCTAGGACTCCGTGAAAACATTGCTTTTTGAGANACAGTGGNTCCATGCTCTCTCTCTGGTAGTTCTTCTTGGNCTGCTAGGTCGCGTGAGCAATCTTNAATCTGNCCAAACAGGNNNCTTCGGGAACCTCGGATCGATAAATTNGTTNTACCTAGCTGCTGGCATTGCGGTCACCCACCAAGTTTTCGTATGGCTTTGTTGGCGACTTGAGTTGCATNATTCCTTGTTAACACGGCTATTTGGACGCTACGGATTCCGTTTCTACGCGANAGGATTTACNATTCTGGTAATTTTGAGAGTNGCNGNAGTATTGNTCCTGGCAGTAATCAATCAAGGCACATTAGATATGCCTTCAGAAACCTTACGGGCTCTTGCGATTGTGGCACTCTTACCANCAACCTACCTTTTCTATTCGGTNAAGCGTTATTTTGGATTCCGGCGAGCATTAGGNCTAGACCANTTCGANAAATCGTACCGATTGCTGCCAANGGTCAGNGANGGAATCTTTCGNATTACACCAAACGGGATGTACACTTTTGGATTCTTNCTCATATGGATTCCTGGTTTATGGTTNNCGTCAACTGCCGCACTCTTTGCAGCTATGTTTAATCATCTTTATATCTGGGTACACTACTTCGCGACCGAGCGTCCNGACATGCANCGGATCTACGAAGNCCGGNNNTAGACCTTCCTTCTAANCTAAAGGCGTTACAGTCATGAAGCGAANANGCAACAGCGACGTAACGTTCGACAGNGCCTTTTCAATTATCAATGNGGCTCTCTCTGGATCTTTCCGTCAAGAGTACGTCGACGAGCTCGCTTCCTCGAAGAATCTTGATGCCGCACTGCACCAGCTNCGGCACCGCATGCAGTCTCATACCTGGAAAGNGCATGGACACAACCTTCAGTTGGATCAAGTCGTNACTGCNTATGATCGCCAGACTCGNCTGGAAGGNTTTCACGTATTAAATGATTGGAACGGGATCGCAGATCAGATCAATGAAAATATTATCCCAGTGGATGTGCTTGATTANGCNATCGATAATTGTCAGGCAGTACAATCCGAGAAAACCGTACTGGCCGTCCTTTTGGANTACTACTTCCTGTACATCCTCGGCTTACTNTCAATGAGAGTGTGGGANAACGACAATGCAGATGAAAACCTCGATCGNCTAAATGANGCTCTTCAANATNTGCAAGGTCCTCTNGGAAGTGGGCAACGTTTTNTAGACAATGCCGANACGCTNATCTTGCTCGCTACNTCTCACTATGAACTNNAGGAACNNGGCTACGNCNTATTACTCGANAAAGTCAGGGNACTTAATCAACCTCATCGNCTCAAGATTGCGCTGCANCANGCTGGNAGCATCGGTTGCCATTTNAGGTTTGGCTTNGAGGCAACGTATGCGAGAGACACNCTCGACATGCGAAACGATAATGTTGCAGATTATCCNTGGNTNTACTTCGCATTGGCAGTCGTNATGCGCGAGTATGTGCGGATTCACGAAAATGGCTGCAGAGACCAAGGCGAACGAGAGGCTGTCGTGGAAGCTCTATTAAACGGCTTGTCACCAGACACTAAAATCCTTGTGAGTCCTCCCGCAAAACCCTTTTCCACGGTCCACGAAACTGAACGTGCGGAGTTCTGCGAACATTTACATAGCTACAAAGATGCCCTACTTGAAGAATGTAAGCCTCATCGCCCGTCCATGAATGCCTATTCTCCGATGGGATTTTTCTTTAACTTTTCACAAAACGTTGTGAAAGGCACAGTTACGGATGCGCTTTTATGGGGAGACGCCTGGACGGTAACACTAAACGATCTCTTGACGGGAATCTCACCGGGACAGCCATCAACGCACTCAAAGATGAGACTGGCCAACACGTTGATGGGCTATGCACGCGCACATCCTCACAAAATTCGAGGCCAGATGATGCCGGTTATCGTGTACGACCCACAAGCAGGTCATCGAGCATATGCCGAAACCGTCAGGCAACTTCATGAGGTAGGTCTATAAAGTTCTTTATTGAACTGCTGGTACCTATCGATCCCCTGACAGATATTGGTTTTGACCTAACTTCCAGTCCTCACGGACTTCCGTAAAAAAATCCCAAAGAACCGTATCCACAATCGACCAAGCTTCGTGCTCCACATTTGGTGGTATCACGAGCATGTCGCCTTCCTGTAATGTCACCTCGTCACCAGCTATTTCCATTCGAAGGACACCTTCGAGAATACACGTGAATTGTTCCGCTGGATGACTGTGCTTTTTCACATGTGTACCACCCACAATGGTGAGGCGGGCACTGGTGCCTTTACTGCCCCAAAGCACACGCCGCTCAATTGCATTACCAATACGTTCGATCTCTATGTCATTCCATTTCACTGGCTGCATCACATTGCACCTCTTTCAGGCGGTAGCAGACACACAATCAATACTTGTTAATAGCCTTGCGGCAAGGGTTGCAGCTTCAATCGGACGAGACTCACTATGTTCCTACAAGTAGTACTAACTTCCCTATGTGATGTCCCTCTTCCATGACACGGTGAGCCTCGGCTGCCTCTTCAAGAGGAAAGGTCGCATGGATCACCGGCCTAATCTTTCCACTATCAACTAGTGGCCAAACCTTCGCTTGTAGTGCTTTGGCTATGGCTGCTTTAACAGCAATGGGTCGTGAGCGAAGCGTCGATCCAGTCAAGGTCAGTCGTCGCAGCATCACCGGAATCCAGTTGATCTCCGTTTTCGGGCCTCCAAGGATAGCAATTTGAACCAGGCGTCCCTCTGTGGCTAACACTTTAAGATTTCTCGGTGTGTATGAACCTCCGACCATATCTAACACAACGTTTACCCCAGCGTTGTCGGTAAGTGCCTTGATGACGTCGACGAAATCCTCTTCCTTATAATTAATCGCTCGAGTCGCACCAAGTCGCTCACAAGCTGCGCACTTTTCTGCAGACCCAGCCGTGGCAAACACAGTCGCACCGAATGCCGCTGCCATCTGAATTGCTGTCGTTCCGATACCGCTGGCACCCCCATGCACCAGAAGGCGTTCACCCTTTACCAGTTGTCCTCGTTCAAACACATTCGTCCAAACCGTAAAAAACGTCTCTGGCATTGCAGCCGCTTCCATCATGCTGACGCCAGTGGGCAGTGGCAAGCAGGTCGACGCTGACGCGACACAGAACTCAGCGTAGCCACCACCGGCAACTAGCGCACAAACACGATCGCCGAGACGCCATCCTGTTACGCCTTCCCCTAATTCAGCAATAATTCCCGCGACTTCCAACCCGAGAATGTCAGAGGCGCCAGGTGGTGGCGGATACTTACCCTCGCGCTGCATCACGTCCGGCCGATTAACGCCAGCAGCCGTAACTTTTATCAATACTTCTCCCACTCCCGGTAACGGCGTCGGGAGATCCGTCATTACAAGTTCTTCTGGCCCTCCGGGATTTCTAATTTCAATGGCTCGCATAGTAAGCACAGATCGGGTATGCATAATATTATGACCGACTAAGAACAAGAAACGCTACACTTCAAACGCTTAGATCCATACGGCAAACTTGTGGCTTCAGTTTTTACTTGAGAAGGAGTTGGATATATGAAATCGCCGTTACGAATTATGGTTGGTGTGATACTCCTGGCAGGAATCGTGGTTGTGCCAAACCTCGCGGCACAAGACGGAGTCAAAATCTATATCTCAGCTGATATGGAAGGGGTCACCGGTGTAGTGACCAACGAACAACTCGGACCTGAAGGATTCGAATACCAACGGTTCCGACAATTCTTAACCGATGAAGTGATCGCAGCCATTGAAGGCGCTCGAGAAGCTGGTGCTGATGAAATTGTCGTGAGCGACTCTCATGGGAATGGACAGAATCTATTAATTGACCAACTTCCAGACAATATCCAAATTATCCGATCTTGGCCTCGTCCACTCGGCATGATGCAAGGTATTGATGACACGTTCGATGGAGTCATCATGATCGGCTACCACTCCAGCACGACAAACCCGAACGGGGTTCGTGCCCACACTAATTCGAGTGCTAGGCTCTCAGCAGTTCGTCTCAACGGAACAGAAATGAGTGAGGGCAGTTTAAATGCAGCCATCGCTGGACATTTCGGCGTACCCGTCATCATGATCTCGGGAGACGATGCGGTCGTTAAGGAAGTGCAGTCTACTCTTGGCAATATTGAGGCAGCTGTGGTCAAGTGGGCTTACAGNTTTCACTCGGCCCGCACCCTCCATCCTTCGGCTGGACGANCGTTGATTCGGGAAAAGGCACGAGACGCGGTCGGCCGCATTGCGGAGTTNTTGCCCTATAAAACAGAAACACCNATTAAGTTCGACGTGACCTTCAAGAACTATCAGCCATCGCAACTATTAGCCTATTTNCCTCAAGTGGATCGCACCGACTCNCANAGTATTNGATTTATTGGCGATGACATGATCGAGGTTTCCCGTTTCTTTACCTTTATGATGAGCTACNACTCGTCATTAGAACCGTAACCTTTTGGACGATNNAGCGANCAATNGNGTGTAAGCAGGCNNCGAANATGCTTTGGCTAGCGTACGATTTGAACACCGAGAATCTCGATTCGCTGAAGTGGATTTTCGCCATCCAGCGGGANCGCNTCAATTGCGTCAACTGTGGCCATNCCGTCTATGACNCGTCCAAAGACGGTGTACTTCCCGTCGAGNGNACTCACGGTNTCGGTACAAATAAAGAAAGAAGTTGATGCACTAGCCGGNTCATCTCCTCTGGCCATGGAGACNATACCTCGNAGGTGCGGTGTAGCAGAAAATTCTGGCTCAAGATTTATAATGTGNCGTTGCTGATNTTCATCAAGTGGCCGTTCGCGNCTTCCCAGCCAGCCNGTCTGNATNAGCATTCCCTTGACAACTCGATGAAACGACATCCCGTCGAANACCCCGAGCGAGGNAAGACGAAGNAAGTTGCGNACATGCTNNGGTGCANTCTCAGCCATAAATTCGAGCGTGATTGAACCNNTGGTTGTTGCGAAAATAGCGCGATAGGCAGAGAGCTGCTCAACACTATCATTCGCGAATGGCGNCGGTTGTGGCGNTGGCTGATCGCGAATGGTAATAGCTAAAATCGCAATTCGTTCGACTGCCTTACCGGACTCGTCTGTCGCAGCTTCTGAGATCTCCGTGACCAAATTCATACCCTCAGAAACACGACCAAANANAGTATATTTTCCATCGAGTGCCGGTTGATCGACCACNCTGATAAAGAACTGTGTACCAGCACTNTCAGGATCNCCTGGCACCTGCACTGCCGACACTGCACCTCGTGTGTGGCGTTCGGCNCTTAGCTCAGCCCTCAGNAACCCCAANCCTCCCCGNCCGTACAGTTCAGGCTTTTCTGGATCTTTTGANAATGGGTCGCCACCCTGAANTACACCGTGCTTNATTATTCGATGAAAGATTGTTCCGTCATAGACGCCATTNTCGGCTGACTGAATGAAGTNNCCGACATGGTTTGGTGCTACTTCAGGNAATAAATCAATAGTGAATTGACCNCGATCGGTCTTAACCACAGCTTGTTTACCTGCCATTTCNAGATTTGTAAATGGTGTTTGAAAGGGCTGGGANGTGTCAGCTNANGNTGTCNCCGTCAGNCACGTCACNCAGATTGCCNACGCTACGTAAATNANCTTNNTGAAGATCTTTACATCTCGGAACATGACAACGTTCTGCCTTTNGTATAAGNCCNGTGCGATTCNACTCGNGCNACACCAATATTAACCGGTTGTGGTCATCANCGNGAACATCNAAACACGTGCTACCATACCATCATGGTTTTGTTTGATAANGATTCCANCGANACNCCAGCTGANCAANCAGANCCAGCGAANTCNACACGNCGAAGTTTCATCCTAGTGTTGTTNTTGTGNGCAGTCATTNTCGGCGGATACTTCNTGTGGCGTATGGTGCAATCGGACGAGGAAAACCTAGTNGTGGAGCAAGNCGAGCCAGAAGCGANTCCTGTTGTTGAACCTGAACCCGAGCCAGAACCTNAGCCTGAACCACCACCNCGAAGAGTCGTGCGTGCACCNGAANCNGANCCTGAACCAGCACCGCCGCCNCCNCCGCCGACAAATGTGCTACGTGTNACGAGCGACCTTGATGGCGCTTCGGTTTTCCTTGATAGAGANTTTCTCGGCACTNCNCCACTAGAGATGTCTNATCTTGATCCAGGTCAGCATCGCTTAAANATCTCANNNCCAGGCTATGNTGGCTTNGCGCNGACGATTGAAATTTCTAACGATCCCGTTGANGTTNCCGTCAAATTTCTTGAGATTACGCTCGACGAAACGGTAAGTGTTATACACAAACATCGGATGGGTTCGTGTGCGGGTCAACTGGTCGCCACTCTGGAAGGTATTCAATANGANACGAACCATAAAGATGCNTTTNCTGTGTNGNTTTCTGANCTTGAAGAGTTCAACGTTGACTATTTAGANCACANNCTTCATATAAAACCAANCGGTGGCAGAGGCTACAATTTTACCGACGAACAACCGAATGCGGACNCACTGTTNGTTTTCCACCNAGATGTTGAAACAGCACTTGCGCGGCTCGAAACTNGTGACCAACCGTAATCCTTNAACTGGTCGAANACGTTGNCCNTGGGCTGGATCCAAAAAGATTTATGTAAGCTACCACGACNACGAATGGGGAATACCTCAACATGACGACCAAAAGCTGTTCGAAATGCTTTTGCTNGAAGGCGCGCAAGCNGGCCTGAATTGGATCACCATCCTNAATAAGCGNGAAAACTATCGACNANGTTTCGANGGTTTCGACCCGCACAAAATTGCTNNTTACTCCGACGCNCGCATTGATCANCTGCTTCAAGATCCNGGTATCGTGCGCAANCGCCTCAAGATTAGATCTNCNAGGACTAACGCCCGTGCNTTTCTNNCNGTTCAAGAAGAATTCNAGANNTTTAATGACTACATTTGGCAATTCGTCGAAGGTGCACCTCGACANAATGCATGGAANNCAATGAGTCAAGTGCCAGCTTCAACAGACGAATCNAAAATTATNAGTCGAGACCTGAAACGCCGTGGNTTTACGTTTGTCGGATCAACNATCTGCTATGCCTTCATGCAAGCAACNGGNATGGTNAANGATCATTTGGTGAGTTGTTTTCGATACCGNACAATGGTTCGTTAAATNACATCACCAGCNGGCCAAACTGCCNCTNCCTGAGTCTNTCCNNAAAAGCATTTGTTCCNNTGANGNCTTNCACCTAAGCAGTGCGTTCAACTGCACGCTTACTTCGATGCTGCGCAAGCACNTCACGGCCAAGCCGCTTACTTAAATACACTTTTGATTCNCNGACATTTACTTCGTTNGGCTCAAACTTAACCACGTTAAATNCNAGATTGTCGAGAACGCTACGCATTGCGTAGAACTTATTCTTNGTCTTAGTAACGATCTCGTCGAAACCGTTTTCNAGCGCCCACACTTCTTGCTCTTCTGACAGNGCGCGAAAGTGTCCTTGTCCNCGCCAGTCGCGACGGGTTGCACCAATCCAGTTATACATGACTTTNCGGTCTCGAAACTCGACACAACCAGCCAATNTGGNCACTAAATCAGCNAGCTTAGGTTCCGACTCGNTAGCACGAAGTTCATGCGANACCTTATAGGACACCGGAACAACAATNGANGGATCGTCAGGCAGGCTCGCCTCGGCCATCAAAATCTGGTGATCNCGTCCGTTGAGACGGTGAATTACTTCNGCTGAGGTTTTNCGACGTNGAAATTCGCCAAAAAATTCTTCGATATATTGAATTTCCAACGCCCCTTGCTGCAGCGAATATTGTCTAAGTTGATATTCCATCTATGGTCATTGAGCTACCGATCCAAATCAACCTTTGCTGGATCATAAGCTAGATTAGGCGCAAGCCATCTCTCAACTTCAGTCGTTGNGCATTTCTTGCGTGCNGCATAATCTTTAANNTGATCATGCCCGATCCGGCTAANGTTGAAATATCTTGCCTCCGAATGTGCTAGATAGAGACCGCTAACACTCGCGGCAGGAGTCATCGCACAAGACTCAGTCAGNTTAATACCTAGTCGCTTAGCATCAAGTAGTTCAAATAATTTTGTCTTNTGGCTGTGGTCAGGACACGCCGGATATCCGAATGCCGGCCGAATACCGCGGTANTTTTCNGCGATTAAATCATCAGGCGTCAGNTGNTCTNCCTTCTCGTAACCCCAATCTTGGCGNNCCTTGGCATGCAGGTACTCGGCAAACGCTTCCGCTAATCGGTCGGCCAGNGCTTTNATCATGATTGCGTGGTAATCATCGTGGTCTCGTTCAAATTGGTGCACNAATTCANCAACNCCTAGACCGGCAGTCACAGCGAATCCTCCCAGATAATCATCGCACCCNCTCTCACGTGGCGCGATGTAATCTACTAGNGANCGANTAGGTCGGCCNNCCGGAATAAACTGCTGCTGACGTAGCATCTGAAATCGNACTAACTCCTGACTGNGTTCANCATCNTTGAANAAAACAAGNTCCTCGTTTTCACTAGNAGCTGGCCAAAATCCGTAAACGCCGTTTGCTTGAACACTTTGCTCAGAACAAATGCGCTCAAGTAATTGCTGCGCATGATCGTATAGTTCACGGGCNGCTGANCCGTAGCTCGGATGATCGAGAATGCCTGGNAATCGTCCTTTCAGTTCCCAAGCAGTAAAGAAAAAAGTCCAGTCGATATAGGGTGCTAGCTCNTCAATNGCTACCCGCTCAAGCACACGAGTGCCTAGNAAAGAGGGTGTNGGCACGTCGGTCGCCTTCCAAGCAAAACGCTGTCGGTTCGNACACGCATCTTTNAACGACATTAAGGGCTCTGCCTGCCGACTTGCATNTTTCTCACGAAGTTCCGCTTGTGTTTTTCTGTTTGTTGCGTCGAATTCTGATCTTGCAGTCGCACTCAGCAGTGTTGCCACAACATCGACCACACGAGACGCGTCAAGAACATGTACAGTGCTTGCGTCGTACTCAGGTGCGACCTTAACAGCAGTATGTTGCCGACTTGTAGTAGCACCTCCAATCAACAGCGGCAGAGACAGGTCTCGTCGCTTCATCTCTTTGGCCACGAAGACCATCTCGTCAAGCGACGGCGTAATTAGACCGCTTAATCCAACAATGTCTGCCTTCTCGTTGATCGCCGTCTCCAAAATCTTGTCGCACGGCACCATTACACCAAGGTCGACAACCTCATAATTGTTACATCCCAATACGACTCCCACAATGTTCTTGCCGATGTCGTGAACGTCCCCTTTCACCGTTGCCATAACAACCTTGCCTTGCCAGGAAACACCTGTACCCATCTCGTCTTTTTCCGCTTCCATGAAGGGTTGTAAATAGGCCACAGCTTTTTTCATAACTCGTGCACTTTTGACAACTTGTGGAAGAAACATCTTCCCTGCGCCGAACAAATCACCAACGACTTTCATGCCATTCATAAGTGGCCCTTCAATTACCTNGANNGGGCGANTGTATTNTTGACGTGCTTCTTCAGTATCATCGTTGATAAATNCGACTATCCCGNGCACTAGNGAGTGTGACAATCTAGTCTCGACCGGAGCCTCTCTCCAAGANAGGTCTTGGTCCCGCTTCGTGNTTTGCCCTTTCACCGTCTCAGCAAACTGNACCATTCGATCAGTCGCATCGATACGTCGATTAAAGATAATGTCCTCAACGCGTTCCAACAGATCCGCTGAGATGTCTTCATAGACAACTAGCTGACCAGCATTAACGATGCCCATATCTAGACCTGCNCGGATAGCATGGTAGAGAAATGCNGNATGCATCGATTCCCGAACGACGTTATTGCCTCGGAAAGAGAAGGAGAGGTTGCTGATTCCACCACTTAATTTCACTNTCGGGCANNTCTCTTTAATCANCCGCAAGGACTCAATAAAATTNATTGCATAATCGTTGTGTTCTTCAAGNCCTGTCGCAACGGCNAGAATATTTGNGTCAAAAATGATGTCNGTNGGATCGANGTCAGCCTTCTGAGTNAGCAGATGATATGCCCGCTGACAAATCTCAACTTTCCGCTCGATCGTGTCGGCTTGACCGGTNTCATCGAATGCCATGACGACCATGCCAGCACCATAGCGTTGAACTAAGCGTGCNTTCTTTAAAAANTCTTCTTCGCCCTCTTTAAGACTCAANGANTTCACAATTGGCTTACCTTGTACACACTTNAAACCCGCCTCAAGNACCGACCACTTGGANCTGTCGATCATGATTGGNACGCGAGCAATATCAGGCTCTGTAGCAAGCAAATTTAGGAANCGGGTCATCACTTNCTCTGAATCAAGCATTCCCTCATCCACGTTCACATCGATGATATTTGCACCTCCATTGACTTGATCNAGTGCAACTTGCGCNGCNTCNGTATAATCACCCGNCTTGATTAATCGCTCAAACCGTGCCGAACCAGTGACATTCGTTCGTTCGCCGATCATCTGAAAATTGCTGTCCGGATTAATCGTTAACACTTCGAGACCTGCAAACCTTGTCAAGGNCTCTGNATGAGGCAAAGCTCGTGGCGCAAGTCCATCGACCGCCNGAGCGATTTCACGTATGTGATCTGGTGTCGTNCCGCAACAGCCACCAACAAGNTTCACGAAACCGCTCTTAGCNAAGTCGCCTAAGAGTTCACTGGTTTCTTGAGGAGTTTCGTCATACTCACCGAATGAATTTGGTAACCCAGCATTCGGATGGCAACTCACATANATTTCNGNAATCCGTGAAAGTTCTGTGAGATAGGGNCGCATTTCACTCGCACCCAACGCACAATTTAGTCCGATAGAAAAGGGNCGCGCGTGGCTCACCGATACGTAAAACGCGTCAAGGGTTTGTCCGGANAGCGTGCGNCCACTGCGATCTGTNATGGTCACGGACAATGCGACAGGAATGTCNTCNCTGGANTTATCCANCACCTCTTGAATGGCAAAAATGGCCGCCTTNGCATTCAACGTGTCNAATATCGTCTCAACCAAAAGCAGNTCAACCCCACCTGACANNAGNCCCTTAACCTGNTCNACATAAGCATCTCGCAGTGAGTCGAAATTAATATCACGCGCAGAGGCATCATTAACGTCAGGTGAAATTGANAGAGTCCGATTCGTAGGGCCAACTACCCCCGCTACAAATCTCGGTCGGTCNGGTGTCCGCGCGGTCCAGGTAGCAGCTGCCTTACTAGCAATCNTGGCGGCATCCTGATTCATCTCGAATACGATTTCTTCAAGNCCATAGTCCGCTTGAGAGACTGCCGTNCTGTTGAACGTGTTCGTCTCAATGATGTCGGCTCCAGCCTCTAGGTANTCGTTATGTATCGCCNCNACAACATTGGGAGCAGTCAAGGTTANTAGATCGTTATTNCCCCTAAGATCATGAGAATGATTTGCNAACCGGNCACCTCGAAATTGNGCCTCNGTCAACTGCCGTTGCTGTATCATCGTGCCCATTGCTCCGTCGATTATTAAAATCCGCTTCTCGAGCAACTGACTCAGCAAGGCTCTCTGATTGCGTGCTGTCTTTTTCAGGTCTTCCATAATGCCTGTTTCTTCTTATCGTCCTTCTTGCAAAGACTCTNCCNCACATCNAGCCAATNTAAATCACTGGNCTCCNACCNACACACTGGTCTAGTTTTGCATCGGCCCAATGACGNTCTACCTTGANNACAAATNTTGTCACATCAACAACCAGAATNNCCTCGGAAAACATCTCCTTCACTTCTTGGGTGGGACGCGGACAGTCCTGCGGAGCTANCTCNTGCAAGNTCTCGTTCGTCCAATGTTTNCGAGTTCACGNTCGCCCGTTCCAATACAAAACGGAAGCGTTCGGACTTTAGGTGGCGTCTGATGACGGTGCGGCCTTGGTGCGCTGNTTTAAGATCTCGTCAATGAGGAACAAGTCNGTCAAGAGAGCGCGAAGATGAATAGAAGCATTCAGGTTGTCGATCAGTTGTGAACTAATAGAAGGCTGTGCCATCGCAAGCTGGATGGCTGCTTGTGCGTCGCTAGCATCGCGTTCAAGCACGNCGATGAANCTCTCGTAACANTCTGCCGGCTCCACTGCCGAATCGNCCACCAACTTCCGAAAGACATCCCCAAGNCCTGTCATTGCTNTATNACTACGCTGCAGATAGTCACGCAACTGACCACCACTCTCTGAACCAGAATCACCCGCGAGTCCTTGCGCCGCATACGCGAGCATGAATTCGTAGCTTTCTTCGATAGCGTTGCAGCGATCCTGCAACTGATCTTGCACCGCTTTCGTCACGCTTAACCTACCGAGATTCTGGCGCCTGGGTCGAAGGCGCATTGTTGGACTGCGATTCGGGATGCTGTGTTGGGTTCCACTGGTTCGGATCGTGATGTTCGACGAAATGGTCACGACCAATCCAACCATTAATCATCGACCAAGTCAGAAAACGCTTTTCAGGTCTCAGCCCAAAATAGATGTGCGCGATGATTAACGTTACGAGTGAAACTGCTGAGAGTCCGTGGAGTACGTAAATCATTCCCCAGGTTTGTGGCGTAAACAAATAGGGATCACGCGCCCAGAGTGGAGTTTCAATCCGGAACATCATTAATATTCCAGTACAGATCACCATACCGCCAGTAACAAGGATTGCGTGGTGGTACAGTCGATTTTCTAGTGGGTACTTCGCATGCTTTCTTGGTGCCGGAGCAGTCTGCCCGAGACTGCGTTTAAACCTGTTTATTGCTTCGGTTATATCACGCCCGCTAATCCACATCGTCCAAAGATCCATCCAGAATGTCGAATGAATGATATGAAAAACAATCGACAGGGTGAGCACTACACCTGCAACCCAATGTATGGTCACCCAAGCGAATTGAACACCGATTACTGGCAAGAATCCAGTAAACAGAAGCACCAACATAGTCACAGCCATTACCCAGTGAAAGAGTCTAGAAGCAACAGAGTGGCGCGCGACGCGCTCCGGAACATTCGCTGTCTGAATCGAATCCGACTCCTGCTCGAAGAGTCCGTACTTTCGCTGAGGCACAAACCAAGCCAAATACATGGAGTGTGCAATCACAAACAGAATGCCTGATCCTGCTGCTAAATAGAGGAGGTTCCAGGAAATCCGGATTAGCACTTCCTGTCCCCAGGGGTCACTGCCCCACGAAAGGAACTCCATCTACACCTCCGCTCGCTGAATCGACCGCTTAACTAGATTACGCATCAATGGAATCTTGTACGCGTTATGCCGTAAAGGTTTCGCACCCCTCACGGCCAACTCCGCAACTCGTTCGGCAGTCGTGTCATCGAGTGACTCACCGCGAACGGCGTTTTCAACTTCCGTCATACGAAGAGGTCGAGGTGCGACGCCATTAACCGCAATACGGGCTTCTTCAATTATGCCGTTGTTGGCTAGAATAGCCGACGCAACATTGACGAGGGGAAAGTCCCATACTTGACGGTCACGTACCTTCTCAAAATAAAAGTGAGCTCCTGCAAACGTGGCTGGAACACGAATTGTTGTCAATAAATCACCAGGCTGCAGAACACTCATTCTAGTGATGTCCGTACTGGGACCGATGAAAAACTCTTCTGCACTTACAACTCGCTCACCGCTGCTCGACTGGATTACCATCTGCGCATCCAGCGCGATGAGGGCTGGCGCAGTATCCGACGGGTTAACTGCGACGCAACGGTCCGCTTCAAGGATCGCGTGTTCACGATTCATTGAAGCCGGTGTGTCTGCATAACAAATGTTGCCACCGGCGCGATAACAGGTCCAGCCATCACGGTAATACCAACACCGCGTGTCTTGATTCAAGTTTCCACCGATTGTGCCCTGGTTGCGAATCTGCGGTGATGCCACAAGCTCTGCCGCTTCAACCAGAAGGCTGTAGTTTTCTACAATCTCAGGATGGGCTACAATCTCAGACAAAGGCGTCATAGCACCGATCTCAAGGCCATCGTTGGTGGTCCGTACACCTCTCAAAGATGCGATACCACCAAGATCCACGACCACACTAGGTCGCAAAATGCGATCCTTGAACCAGTCGAAGGAATCCAGTCCTCCAGCTAGCACCCACGCATCCTCTCGATGCTCGTCGAGTAAAGCGACAGCGTCGTCTACACTCGTTGGTTGAAACAGTTCAAACGCCGCCATCATGTCGCGAATAACGGCCATGATGTAACCTCCTCGTTAAGTGTCGCTCAAATCAACGAGACTTAATATCTCGTCATTATTGGCAAACCAGTTGGCACTTCTAAGTATTCCGCGCGTACTCCGCAGCCCGCTCCATNGNTGTCAAAATCTTGTCGTAATCAGCGCATCTNCACAAATTTCCAGAGAGCCCATGNGCTAACTCTGCGCGAGTCGGATTTGGATTCGTTTTCAGGAATCCCGTNGCACTCATTACAAANCCAGACATGCAAAANGCACATTGAAAACCTTGTTCGTCNACNACAGCCTGCTGCACAGGGCTTAANGTGCCATCCTCACCGGCAAGACCTTCNATTGTCTNCACACGCCGACCACGCACTGAATGGGTNAAAATCGANCACGAATAGTGCGGCACGTCATCGATAAGCACTGTACAAGCTCCGCATTCAGCACGNTCNCAACCCAGTTTGGTGCCGGTCAANCCCAACTTGTAACGCAGGGTCATCGCTAGCGTTTCCTGTTTCATGATGTCTACACGNCGTTGCTGGCCGTTGACGGTGAGCGTTATAAGGCGCTCGACCGANCCTGGTGTCGCCGGCTGNGCCTGGACAGNACCCCGGAACACATAGCCAGCCGAGGAAACAACCGCTCCTGCAGCAACGACACCTTTAATGAAGTTTCTCCTCGAAACTCCTTTGTCGATAGCATCAATGATGTCGATGTCAGCCATGGATTTGGATCGCCTTTCTTTACAGCCGAAACTTCAAACTCAANCCGGACTCAGTCACATACGTGCCGGATCATACTATGTACGCCCNTCAGCACNNAAGCCNNATTNTCCCNATAAAGAACGANAANGATGCTGAGANCGGATCTCATTACTANCTTTTNAANNNANNTCAGACATTATTNCTGACCGATTCAAAGAGNCGGACTCGACGAAGGACCAAGTCAAGAAAATACAGTAAAAGCGCAATTACANCGAGGTAGGGCCANANTTGTACTTTGCGGACGACACTCTCGTTCTCGTTGAATAATTGCTCAAACGTGGGCGTAAACACGCCTCCAGTATCTCGACTAATTTCTTGTAAAAATTCTACGTTCGGTGGTCGAAATCGATATTCCCCTGGNTATGTGGACAGCAGGGAACGACGATTCAGCAANCCATCTNCACTATGCACTGTNAAGGCGTAGTCNCCTACATCACTCAGTGGCACTATTCCTTCAAACGAATTGGCATTCACNCGGTCCAATGCTACCCGCGTAATTCGTGAATCCGGATGAACCATGCTTACCTCAAAATCTAAAAGTCCGGAANTTGCTGACAAACCATTTGATTCGTCAATCCTAATACGNGCNCGGTCCCGNTCCCGCCAAACATGGAAGGCNCGATTCTTGTCCTGAGANCTNCGCATCGCTTCACGAACAACTTGTACCCAAAATTGTCCATACCCAGACCAGTTCAGCCATTCGGTGGCCCAGCGNTTTTTTAAATCAGAAGTGAATGCAATAGTTTGGCCAAGTCCAAACTGCCACCTCGCAAGAATCGGATCATCTTCGGCNGACATTAACAGAGCCTCGGAAGTGTCCTTTAGNTGTGNACTTAGATAACCTCGTAGCGGTGGNGCCTCNCTGAAATCGATCCCTTTAAACATTTCTGCGTTCTTTTGAATCAGGGGCTTGAAAGGCTCTTCAACTAACGTTCGCTGCGTAGCNCGTTGTGTCTCCTTTGCAAAAATTTGTGGTACTTCGGCNGCATTTTTTACAACATAACCTCGNCCGTTACCCCACTCCGCAATATTTGTTAGTAGTTCGTGGTCAGCTTCCTCTCCCATGGCCACAGTTGACACACTNATCTCTGNCTCAGCCATTCTCGTCACGAGACCTTCGTAATCATCGGGATACGTCCGGCCGTCCGACAACAAGATGATGTGCTTCAAGTNNTCAGAGGCTTCGAGCAAGCTTGTGTAAGCCTCTTCTAAAGCTGGANAAATATTGGTGTGCCCACTTGGCATGATGGTGCTGATCTTGTTCTTGATCCACACCCTNTTCGACGCTTGTTGTAATAACACTGGCCAGTCAAAACTGTTNTTGAACGCCACAACACCGATTTGATGATGATCGGCNAGCACATCGACCGCTGCCTTGGATGCTTCTTTCGANAATTCAATNTTTGGNCCGACCATNCTCCAAGATTTATCGAGAACTATTATCAGAGCGAATTCCTCAGGACGTTCTCTCACGCTNAAAGTGATAGGNANCATTTTCTCGATCGGACTGTCAGCATAGCCATCTTCACCATACATCGCATCGCCACCAGACAACACAAAACCACGACCGAGTTCACTAACAAACGCCGACAANGCTCCTAATTGGGTTTCAGTNACTGAAGAGGGCGGAACATCGCTAAACACAATTGCGTCGTACGNTTCAAGTTCTTCTTTGGTGCTTGGAAGNTCTTCTGGTCTAACTAATTCAACAGAAATNCCACCCGACTCCAGAGCTNCCATCAGAAATCGCTGACTCTCTTCAAATCCTTCAACGTACATAACCCGAGGTTGTTCGATGACCCATATTGACTGACGCGATTGGTTGTTTTCGAACACNGGNTCATCGTCAATGCGAAGATTAATATCGATTGTCTTTGTGCCAACATCNGTTANACGACCCTCTAAAANGAACCGCGAGAGACCTTCCTCNAGTTTTATTGATTGCGTCTCATAAAATTCATCGGCCGCTGCCGCTTCTAGTAAAGCTGATTGCTGAACTTGNCTATAAATAGATACTTCAATTGAAAATGGTTCATTCGCCGCCACTACGTCTGGAACNAGTACCGAGTCGACCCAAGCATCNCCGACGTTACGNGANTCGATAGGAAAAGTGAACACTTGAATGCCGTCACGCTGCAANCCAGCAAGNGCGTTAGAGGTGCTTCCNGTTGTCTCGTGACCGTCACTCAACAGCACGAGACGTTTAATGTGNTCGGGNACGAATTCACGCCGTGCGTCATGNAAGGCTTGCTCNAGGCTCGTCTCCCCTTGATTGAGAAGTTCTCGGCTTTGAGGCCCNTCACCGGATTGGACACCCGAAGCCATTAACCGAAGCTCGTCTGGATCAGCCACNCTTACNGTATTAGCTGCAAAAGCCATTATCTGAACATGATCGGGCTGACCTCGCTCATGTGCCTNAGTTATCCATTCAGCTGCTGCCANACGACTCGCNGANGAGACACTCGCTGAGAGGTCGAGTAAGTACACAACCGATTGCCANCTGCCAGACCNTAAGAGCGTTGGCTGTAACAACGCGCCAATNAGAAGGAGTAAGACCATTGANCGAACGACGCTCTGTAGAATGCGCTGCCGGGATTCAAAACCTGAAAAAGAATCACGTTGAACCCACCAAATAAATGGTAGGACAAGGATGAGCGGTAACGGCCAAAGCTGTTCTAAGGAAATACTCACTTGTTCACACCGTGATCCGACGATGATACGTCCACCATTCAAGNGTAATGAGGACAATACTTATTAGNAAAAGGTACACCCAAAGCTCACGGTGCAGTAANCGCCGANTNAAAGTCGCGTCGCTATNTTGNTCAGCTAGCATTGATCGGTTGAGATNNGAAATGCCGTGGCTGGACAAATTAACCGCNACGTGAATACTTGCATCNCCAGATGAAGCNACAAATAGCCCTGGCTCCAAACACTCAAACCAAGTGCTCCNNAGATTNGTCTTCGCTGCCACANATTCCCCGTCNAACGATTTNATCGAGGCTTGCTGCAGCGGCACCTCGACCATGCCNACCCTGCGCCGCAAAGTCAATGANTCNCCGACGAACCAAGCTATTACGTTTTTCATGAATATNGGAAAGCCTGGCCGNACNGAAAAATCAGACTCCTCGAAATCAAAATTTACCATTACCCAATGCGGTGAANNCTCNCCTGTAACAATCAATGGGGTCTGNGCAGCCTCAGCAACTATTTGGATGTTTGCCTCGGTAGCAAAATCCAGATGTCTCGCACTTNNAATATCAACATCAATGAAGGACACAAATTTTAAAATTGGATGACTTTCATCCCAGGCTGTNACACNAGANACCACTGCACGTANAGCTTGGTTACGATCGGANCCGGCCAGCCAGGCTCGACCAGGAGGTTTNAACAACAAGGCCGGNCGACTTGGTGCAGTNTTCGGTGCAAAACGATCAAAAACGTATATGTCAACNNNNGANTCGTCGCGGTACATTTCAGGCTGAATTATNCGAAGTTCAACNCGTGGCTCAAGACTCAGAAGNGTTTCAAGGTAGTCATTCCCNCTNGTGACTAAGGTGACTTGCACTTCACGTTGGGGNGGTACATAGTCCACAGCAACATNATCTAATGCCAGTGCATCANCAANTGATTCAATCTGCGCACGAATACCACCGCTCAATNCAGAAGNTAGATTCACGGTGGCNAGNANCGTTTTGCCAACATCTATTGTTAATGCCCTCCGAATAATCGGAGTAGATTCGTTGCTGAGCGTNAGCACAACGTCTGCAGATTNACTCGAATAGCTAGTGATTTCGACATGGGCAGTGCGCGCATTNGANNCGGNGCCGCTCGAATCNATATTNAATCCTGTAATNGCTATATTATTTGCCGGCTCGAANACAGACAGTAGCCGAANCCCAGCGGGNAGNCTAGCCCAGTTNGCACCNTCNGAGATAAAAATTGTTTCCCANGTTACCTTGGGANTGACAGCCGGAAGCGCCATCGTCGCAGCGGTCGGCGACATCGTTTCAAGGGCAGCCAGTANCTCTTCTCGATCAGCTGTCATCCGGGTGGAGATCCGCCCACTTGTNTCGGCAAGCAAGAATTTGTCNGTTGCCCCNGCAGATTCGATGATCTNCTGCGCACGTGCGCGCGCATGAANCCAGCGAGTCTTTCCATCGGCTGTTGNCCCTGCCATCGATAACGCCGTGTCTAAAATAAGCACAACGTTCCGTGGTNCACCAGTTAANGTATCGCTATTCGGCTGACTGAATGCCAAAACNATCAGGAGTGCAATCGTAAGCGTGAGCAGTANAGACAGTAGTCGACGAAGGCGCTCTAACAACGATCGATGTTGAGTATCTTCCAGTACTCGCCGCCATAACAATAGCGANGCCACAGACACTCGCGGATAACGAAGTTTNAAAAAGAATAACCAGATAACTANCAAGGAAGTTGCTGCACACAGCAGTAAAACCTGCCAGCCTGTTAATGCAAGAAACGTCACGCCAGAAACCTCTTTTGTCTAAACACCTGGAGAATCACATCCTCGAACGGCACATCAGTATCTGTACGAACGTAACCNAGTCGGTACCGCGCACAGTAAGCCGCAAGGTGTTCGCAAAATTCATCAAAAGCCTTCTCATAGGCTGACAAGAGNGCGGGAGAGGCNGCGATGNCGAGGGTGNTGCCAAGTTCTGTATCAACTAATTCTAGATCACCTCGGAGCTCAGGTTTCGCATCTGATCGATGCACGACATGCACAGCGAATATGTCNTGATGTGAGTATCGCAATANATTCAACGAAGCCTCAAACCCATAAGGATCCAAAAAATCTGAAATCACAACTGCAACACCTCGTGGGCGCTTACTTCGACAAAATTTTTCAAACGATCTTTTAGCATTCGTTTCACCACCCGCGGTCAATTGTTCAAGAAACTTAAAAACCTTAAAAATTTGTCCTTTTCCTCGTTGCGATGCCATCTCCCGTCCAAGATGGTCAGTGTACGGCGTAAGAGTCACGCGGTCGAGGTGAGCCAACGCGATGTAACTGAGAGCAGCAGCCACTTGTCTGGCATAGGTCAACTTCGAAGGATCTCCGCCTGTCATAGACTGGCTACAATCCACAAAGAGATACACTGGAAGATCTTGCTCTTCCTCGAATAACCTNAGTAATAGTTTTTCAAGTCGCTGATAAGCTCGCCAATCNACTCNGCGAAAATCATCACCAGGGGCGTAGGCCCTATGGTCGGCGAACTCAAGGCCAGCNCCAAGTTGCCGCGTACGTCGGTCGGCTTTGGAATGCCCACCGAACATTCGCTTGGAAACGATCCGGAGATATTCCAGTTTTTTTAGAAATTCGCCATCGAATAGCGCATCCTGCGTGACGGCCATGAGTGACAGAAGATTAAGGTTTAGGAATCAACAATTNTAGTTTGAGAATCAGGTCAGNGACTCCGGCGTATTNGCNAACACTGCTTCGAGAAGCATGTCNGTATTAATTTGCTCAGCCTCGCCTTCGAAGTTCAAGAGCACCCGGTGTCGTAATGCNGGCAATGTTAGCTGCCGAATATCCTCACATGACACATGGAGGCGATTAGCAAGTAGAGCCCGTATCTTGCCGCCTAGAACTAGGGCTTGCGCACCNCGCGGGCTCGCACCATAACGGACGTACTTGCGAACAAGAGGCTCAGCGTAAGGAGAATCAGGATGCGTTGCCAAAGTCAGACGGATTGCATATTCCTGAATCGGTTTAGCAATCGGTACCGCTAAAGCCGTCTTGCGCATGTCGGCCAACTGCTCACCAGTAAGTACTCGCTCGACCTCAGGCTCTCCTAGCTGTGTCGTCCGGTCAAGAATCTGATGCAAACTCTCCATATCGGGATAGGCGACCTTCAGTTTTAGGAAAAACCGGTCAAGCTGAGCTTCTGGCAGAGGGTACGTCCCTTCCATTTCGAGTGGGTTCTGGGTGGCTAGCACAAAGAATGGGCGGTCCAGTTGGTAAGTGCGCGTGCCAATCGATACACTTTTTTCCTGCATGGCCTCAAGCAGCGCCGACTGCGTCTTTGGTGTAGCGCGGTTAATTTCATCAGCTAACACGATGTTTGAGAACAATGGACCTGGCTGAAATTCAAAATGCTTTTCGCCCTGCTTGGTTTCCTGAACGACGTTAGTGCCAGTAATGTCCGCAGGCATCAAATCTGGAGTAAATTGGATCCGTGCGAACTTCAAATGTAAAACATCGCTCAAGGTATGAACTAGCTTGGTTTTTCCAAGACCTGGTATCCCTTCAAGTAAGACGTGCCCATCCGCCAGTAAGCTAATCAGCACTCCTTCAACTATGTCCTGATAGCCGACAATCCGCTTCGCCATCTCATTAGCGACGAGCGCGAATTGACGTTGGAATGTTTCGATTTGCTTGTCGATGTCAGTAATCATATTTCTAGCGTGGCCCAACGGCCTGAAAGTACTGTTTAACGAGGTCACGATACAGCCAAGGAATGCTGTCGGCATCCAGTATCTCGGAGTCTTGATAGGAAATCATCGATCCGATTTCTTCATACTGCAACTTTGAATGAGACGCCTGACTGGGTTGATCAACCAACCTATCGTCGGACTGATCAGATGGCTGCGGTTGCACTTCTAGGATTTCTGGCAGCAACTCAACTTCAAGTGATGTTGGTGAGCCGTATTCGATAATGTCTCCAGCGCCCGGCGCAGATAAGTCGCCCTGACCTTGCTCGTCGGTCGGGACGCCAGGACCGCCGGTCTCCATCGGGGTACCAGTCTGACTCCCAGTCGTATCACCTTCTTGAGGTGTTGCGGTCATCTGGTCTTCAGTTGACGGCTCTCCACTAGCCAGTTGTTGCTCATCGTTAGATCCTTGTCCGCTCTGTGCTGCTTGCTCAAGTTGATCAAGACGTTGAGCCGCCGCTTCCCGTAACTCATCACGCTGCTGCTCCCTGATCATCTGTTCAAGATCTTCGGCAAGCTGTTCAAAGGCGTGCTGCATCGCTGCATCGTTGCCCTCACTCAACTGCCCAGCGGCTTCTGTTAGCTCTTCAGCCAAAGCTTCAAGCTCGTCACTCGACATCTCAGCAAGTTCATTCAAGGTTTGCTTAAGCGATTCAAGCTCTGCCTCCGTAAAATCAAGNTCCTGAGCGAGNTCGCGTAGTTCGCGAGCTGCCATTTCAAAATCCTTGCGCTGCAACGCCTCGACGAGTGCATCTGAGCCAATNCCATCAAGNGNNTCGGCCATACNTTTCATTAACGCTTCCATCAGATNGGANTCCAGTGACCAGTTCTCNTCTGTAAGCCGCATTTCACGAAATTCGACTTCATCNTGAACCGACAACTGCCTTTGGATAAGTTGTTCGCGGAAATCCTCGCTTAACTGNANCGCTTCTAGGCCATCAATGAATTCTGCCTGCGATAGNATTTGCCGTGCTTCATCAAGATTCACCAAGTTCTGANCGACNACATCAGACACTAAAGGATCAGCCTGTAACCACCCACGGGTCCANGAAAGNGGNATCAGGTTTAAAATGAAACACAAAGCCAAAAGAGCAACTGTAAGCCNAGAACTTNTAGGTNCCGAATAAGGAAAGAGTTGAGTTNGATCCAGCATTTCGGCGNTACGTGCNGCCCNCCCACGTTGCAAATCGATCCAAGCAGAACTGANACCCTTCCGATAGAACCAATANGCGGTGGTTAACTCACCNTNCAAAGNAGCCTTCTCGTCTACGGCTACTGCAATACTAGNCAGCGATTTACGTCGCAGAAACATCCAACTCGCATAGGCAACCAGCGNGGCGAACCAGAGCGACAACACCGTAACNACNGCCACCCATGNNACCGGTGACANCTTGTACCAANCNCTTAATACAATTGGCACGACAAGGGATANAGTGAANCCAGTTAACCACTCGCGAGTCAACGAATTTCGTCGACAGCGACNCTCGACATGCGACAGCNTTTGAACGACGCGCTCACCATCGGTANCNGANAAAGGATTCTTAATCATAAAAGCTTCATAACAATACTTCATTTAGTCTATCTTATGGTCTTCCGCGCAATCACACTCGAAATCATCTGACCATCGAATANACCTTCCCGTTGCTTTATTATCTCAAGGGGTG
>NZSH01000014.1 GCA_002696705.1 Woeseiaceae bacterium
CTCTTCAAATCGTGCTGTCACGAACGTCGCACGACGCGCCGTTTCTGGAAAGTGCTCTTGCGTACGCGCGCGGGTTAACTCGACCATTTCCTCAGATGCGTCGACGAATGTGAACTCGCAATCAGGCGCATGCCGGACGAGTGGTACCGATAACCCGCCTGAACCGCAACCCAGCTCAAGGACGGTTTGCGGATGCCGCGGTAGATACTTGATTAATTTTTCGATCATTGCATCATAGCAAGGCACGGAACGATGAATCAGGGAGTCGTACTCAAAGCCCATCGCACCGAAATAGTCTGAAGCCGTCCTTGGAGAATCGCTCATTAAACTCGCTTTATTTCGCGTATTGCTCGCAAAAAACCTTTAGTGAAAGACAAAACCATTCATGGCGTCGTCAAGTGACCAGGTGTCACATGGTCCAACGAGCTGCACTAAACCACAGAACGGTTCCAAAAAGCGCCAAAACTGCATGTGTTTCCCATGCGATTAAACCGGAAAAAACAAAAAATGCTGGCACCAGCACGAGTCCAAGGCCCGCACATGCAACTACCCGTGCGACCCAGATCACCTCACCTCCTGCACGATTCCGCCTGGCTTCCTCAGCTGTTGGATATAGCAGAACAGTACGTAAAAACCCACAGCAAGAAACCAGCCAGGCAAACCAAGAAAAAATATTTCCATAGGCAAGAAGGCACAAACTGCCAGCGTTCCCGTCCAAGTCAAGGCAGCAGGCCAACTAAATTGCAGTCCGTGGAGCTCGGCGAAGTGCGACTGTAACCCCATCCTTGGTAGCAACCAAAAATCAGCGAAAATGACGACCCCCATTGGCATGAGAATTAATCCGTAAAGAGCCACAAAATCGAGTAATTGCATCATGAGTGCGGGAAACATTGCTGCGGTTGTCGTGACCGCACCTGCTGCGACAGTTACCTTCCAGCGTTTCCAGTTTGGTGTTGCAGTTTGAAGTGCCAAGCCTGCACGATAGAGCGTCGGATTGGCTGTCGTCCACCCCGCAACAACAACCGCAATGGCACCTGTAACACCAATGCCCATATAGGCGATGGGTCCCGGCGCGATCTCACCTAGAGCAGCCGCGCATAATATTCCGGAGGCGACCCAGGCAACGAAGTGACCCAAGTACATTCCGAAGGCACTCAAGAACCCGTGGGTCCAATGCCGCGCATACCGGAGAATGGTCAAGTCAGCCATACCGATATGCATCGCCATGTTGCAGAACCAGGCAAAAAACATCACATGCCAAAACGTGAATTTTGATTGACCCGCCAGCGGCACACCAGTCCAAATCCGTTCGTTTGCTACGAGCCAAAATTCCCCGAATGAACTAACACCCAGTTGTTGCAAAACAGCAACCGCAGAGGCCACAAATACCGCTAACATCCACGGCCACGCAACCTTTGAAAATCCGGTAATTCGGTCAAACCCCAGAACCGCAAATCCTGTAACAACCGCTCCAACTAAGCCCACAACGATCACCCACGACACACTATTCGGATAACGATCATTTAAGCCTGGCATCGTCATATCAAAGGGAAGACCAACAGCCGTTGCTGCTACTGAGATCATTGCACCCGCTAAAAAACAGAACATCAGTGCGTTTACAATGTTGTAGACAAACAGGAGCTGTGGGCCGGTGATCTTGCGGAGCTGCCAGTAGAGGTTTAACCGAGTTCGGACAGCGATTGGGGCAACAAAGAACGCCCAGCTCAACACGGCCAGGAGGTTGCCGACAATTAAGCCTCCGAATAAATCGGTAGCGGTCACACCGTGTGCCACAAACAGTGGACCAATAACAAATTCAGTACCCGCTATATGTTCCCCAGCGAAAAGCGCAACAAACGTGCCTGAACCTTGGATACGATCTGCACTTACTGGTTGCCGGTCGAATTCGTTTATGGCATCCAGTTTTGCGGTTAATGACATGAATCGCATTTAGATGGCGTCTACCGTGAAGAACTCGGACATTCACGGATCAGTGACACGGATTTCGAACACGGATGGCCACAATTTACCCGTCACAAACAGGCGGTCGCCCTCAGCATCATAGGCAATGCCATTTAAAACACCTTCGGGATCTATCGGGTAATCTTGAGGCAATAACCCTGACAAATCAATCCTACCGTTAACCAAACCAGACCCTGGATCGATCTGCAGGATCTCGTCTTGATGCCACACGTTTGCCCAAATCTCTCCGTTGATAAATTCCAGCTCATTGAGTTGATCGATGGGTCCTAAACTGTCATGGACGAGAACGCGACGCGCTTCAGTGAATGACTGAGGATCAAGAAAATACAGCCACGCCGATCCATCACTCATCACCAGATGGCGACCATCGTGAGTTAACCCCCATCCCTCCGTGTTGTAACTAAATTGTCCGCGACGTTCGAAGGTGTCAGCGTCATAAATAAAGCCCGTATGAGCAACCCAGGTTAGCTGGTACAGTAAGCCGCCAAACTCCGTAATCCCTTCACCAAATAACCATGAGGGAAGGTCGACTTGTTCGACGATGCGACTTGTCTCAAGCTCTATTTTCCGGATTGATGAACGACCGTAACGTCCAGTACCCTCCACGAGAAAGCCATCGTCAAAATACAGCCCCTGGGTGAAAGCTTCTGGATCGTGTGGATACACATTAATGACTTCATATCCCTTGCTAGAAGCTCTCTGGGCTCCCCCTAAGACAGATGACTGGAGTACTAAACTACACGTCACAACAACAATGACCGCAAACGACAGCATTGTGGGCGTCCATCGCACAGGTATCGGCCCTTCGGACTTGAACATTTGTTTTGAGCGAATCGCCCTCAAATCGCACTCGTCGTTTTGTGCTGCATTAATCATCAGCCACACTCTGGGCACGTAATACCTGTTCAAGTCGCCCGATGTAGTCACTAAGCATGCTATTCAACTCCTGATAACGATCAACAGCATCCTGGCCAGGCTGTTGATCGGCTCGCGTCAAGCCCGAGTACAAATAGTTGAGCTGATCGACTAACATCGGTCGAGAATATCGGCGTGATGCGGTTACTAGCTGATCTCGGATCTCGAGGAGCGCTTGCATAACATCATCAGGCGAGTTGGCCTGCGCTTCGTCCAACTTAGCCACAGCTAGACGCGCGTCACTCAGTGCGTTTCTCACGTCGAGACTCAGTTTTACCTGCGCCTGTACGTTCGCTACGGTGACCGTGCCTTCTTCTTCAATCCGAGGGTCCATCAATACTTCAAACGATACGACCTGACTCCAACTTCCAACTGAAAGTCGTGCTTGGTATAAACCAGGCACAACCATTGGCCCATTCCCACCCGACTGTTGTAAGGATTGAGACCATGGCCCGGCGTGTCGCAGATCCCAGGCAAAGCGGTGCATGCCCGCTGTCTTTGGTAGCTGTGGCGTACCAGCACCGGCAAGTGACCAGTTCCCCATTCGAATAGAATCAGAAAATTGAATTGCGCTTTTCGCTTGCTCGCTTGAAAACGCACGCACCACATCGCCGTTAGCATTCAATATCTCCAGGCGAACCTCACCGGAAGGTTCAGACGCAAGATAGTAATCAACGCGTGCGCCGGGACTAGGATATTGGGGTTCATCCGGACCAGGGTCGCGGAACCTTCGTGCAGCATAGAGGCGATACGGGTCGCGTACTTCGTACAGATGCACCTCAGAAGCGGCAACCTCGTCCGACACTTCGTGCAATGGCAGCAGATTATACAGAATCCAAAAACCGCGTCCCATCGTCGACAACACTAAGTCTTGACTCACGATTTTCATGTCGGAAACTGGGGTGGCCGGAAGGTTAAGTTGCAATGACTGCCACTGCGTCCCTGCATCGAACGATATGAACATGCCAAACTCTGTACCGGCATAGAGTAAGCCTTCACGATCCGGATCTTCTCGAACAACGCGTACAGGATGATCTGCCGGAATGCCATTATTGCCTGTGGTGATTCGTGTCCAGTTATCACCGTAATCCTTTGTTCGATACACATACGGCGAGAAATCACCGAGTTGGTAGCGTAAAATCGCAACATACGCCGTAGCCGGATCATGAGGCGACACCTCAATGGTTTGAACGCGGCCATAGGCGCCAAGATTCGGAGGGGTAACGTCGGTCCACGTTTGTCCATTGTTGCGTGTCACGTGAACCGGTCCGTCATTAGCGCCCACCCAGATCACACCTTTTTCATGCGGTGATTCCTGAATTTCATAGATGACGCTGAAATGTTCTTCACCGGTCACATCAATGGTGATTGGCGACCCAGACACTACCTGTGTTTCTGGCGTGAACGCTGTTAGGTCCGGTGAAATCGTTTCCCACGTCTGCCCACCATCCTCGGTCACGTGCACAAACTGCGAAGTGTGATACACGCGATTCGGATCATGCGGAGATACATGAATTGGGGCAACCCGTTGAAACCGATAGGCTAAGTCGCGCGGGTTATGTCCATAAATGTTCCAGAAGCCAACGTAGTACTGTTGTTCCTGTCCTGTCCGTCGATTAAAGAGTCCAAATCGACCCTTGCAGTTCGCATAAACAATGTCCGGATCATCCGGCTTCGGTACAACTGGTCCGGTCTCACAACCACCAACCGATTCCCAGAGTGCCGTGTGCCCGCCAGGCATTCGCCGTGGCGGTAAACTTGGCATTGAAATTGTCGAGTTATCTTGTTGACCTGCAAATAACCGATATGGAAATTCCTCGCTAATATCAACCTGGTATAGTTCAGCCGTCGGCTGATTATCCTGAGTAGACCAAGTCCTGCCACCATTAACCGTGACATTAGCACCGCCATCATTCGACTGAATAAAAATGTCTGGGTTGTCTGGATTGATCCACATGTCATGGTTATCGCCGTGCGGTACGGTAACGCGACTCCATGTTTGACCGGCATCCTGAGACATCCACTGCCCTTCAGCCATACCCCATAGGATGTCTGGGTTCGTCGGATGCGCTTCGAGATTGCAGTAGTAGAACGGCCTATTAATAATGGGCTGGAAATCTGTTACCTGCTCCCAACGTGCTCCCCGATCATCAGAACGGTAGACACCACCTTCACTTGACGGTGCTTCAATCAAGACGTAGACGCGGTCAGGGTCGGCTGCTGATACCGCAAGATCAGCCTTACCGCGCAAGCCGGTTGGTAGTCCGGCGGTTAATGGCAGCCAGTTATCACCACCATCGGATGATTTGTAGACACCACCTTCGTATCCGCCACTAATAATGGTCCAAGGTTTCCGCTCAGCCAGCCACATTGTGGCGTAGATCTCATCAGGGTTGTCTGGCACAAATTCCAGGTCGACGGCTCCAGTCTGTTCGGAAATAAATAGCACTTGCTCCCATGACTGACCGCCATCCCGTGTTCGATATACGCCTCGATCGGGATTCGCAATAAATGGATTACCAATCGCTGCTACATAGACAAGGTCAGGATTCCGTGGGTGAATCAAGACCGCACCTGAATTACCAGTGGCAGTAAGACCTACATGCTGCCAAGTGGTTCCCGCATCTATCGACTTATAAACACCTTTTCCGATAATGACGTTACTCCGTAAACCGTCCGAACCAGTGGCAACATAAATAATGTTTGGATCAGACTCCGCGACACTAATGGCACCAACTGACCCAGTTGCGAAATAACCATCTGAAATGTTGTGCCAACGCTGGCCATAATCTGTCGTCTTCCAGACGCCTCCACCAGTCGCGCCCATATAGAAGGTCGACGGTTGATCCCGATGACCAGCAACCGCAGTAACACGTCCGCCACGCGACGGTCCAATCATTCGGTACTCCAACCCCTCGAAGAGATTCGGAGAAAACACGTCCTGCGCGACGAGGCTTCCTGGGCCGGCTGTCAAGATAACCAACGACATAACCAGTTTCAAATATAGACGCATGAATTCGTGCCTCCCTCGGCAAATAATGTCGTGATGTTAGATTGACACGGATAAAAATGACAAGCGTTACCTTAATTAAGTTGCAAACCTACTAATCTTCAATAGATGCTCGGGGCGCCCGCACGTTAGGCTCGGCCTGACCCAAATTAGGTCTTGGAAAAATCAGATGCATCAGCCAGAGCAGCCCTAGAATAATCAGTCCAAGAATCGTCCACCGTGTAAAGATTTCAAACAAGGCCATATTAACCTCTGGCCACTGAAATCGAAATGGGTACTGCGACAGTTGGAGCGCACGTTCACTAGTCCAGTGCCAAGCCGTATGGATCACAATGACCGACAAGAGAATTGTGCCTATGCGATCCCCTACTACAAATCGAAATAACAATCCGAGTGTCGGTACAAGTACTAGGAGAACGAGCAATTGGCCAAGCTCAACACCGAGATTAAAAGACAGCAGTGACATAAGGAGGTGAGATCCTGCAAACTGCAGCGTCTCACGCAAGGCAAACGAGAATCCAAAACCGTGTACGAGGCCAAAAGCAAAAGTAATAAGCCATCGACGTTGAAACGTAATGCCGACAATGTTTTCAATTGCCATGTAGACGATGGACAACGCAATGATTGTTTCGACGAACGGTGGAAACCAGATGGCATCGGGTGCCAAATCAAAGGCAGATGCAATCAGGGTCACCGAATGGGCAACGGTGAAGGACGTGACAATCGCCACCAAAGGACCAAACCGTCTAATAGGAATGACGAGACATGCCAAAAAAAGTAGGTGGTCGATTCCATCAAGAATATGTTCAAAACCGAGAACCACAAAGCGAAGCATCGCCTGATGCCAGCGAGGATCGAGGCGAACTAGGCCAGGATTCCCGGAATACTCAAAAGGCCGCACTGTCCCATCAGGCAACACAAGTCTCAGAACAGTAATTGTTCGCAGTCCTAAGCGTGCAAGAGTTAAGTCGGTTGAGAATGCAGATTCGTCCGAGTCAATCGTGTACTCAAAAAGCGCATCAAACATCGCGTCACGCCAAAAAACTCCCGGGTCGGTGGGCAACCGTGGACCCATGACCCGCGCTAAGGCTTCGTCGTAGGTTGCAAAAGACCGATCATCAGGAAGCGACACCTGAATCTTGACGAGACGTTGGTCGGTCAGCAACCTGTCTTCTTCGTAGACAGTTAACTCATCACCGACCCACAGCATAATTGCATCGCGAAGCATAAAGTCAGCCGCCGCAATATCAAGATTGCCTTGCTCGTTTTCCGGAAAGTTAAAATCCTGCATCGCCTCAAGCGGCACTCGAACTAGCAAACGCAGACGTTGTCCTTCTGCTTTAAGGAATGCCTGGACTGTCACATCGTATGGAATGTCATGACCGGCCGGCCTGGATGACATTATGAGGGTCATCCCTAAGACCAGGACCAGCATGAAACGGGGCGTGCGAGCCCTCAAGTGTTGGCACATGGACAAATCACGGTAACTATTTGTTTTTAAGCTTGATACAGCCCTATTGCTGAACCCACGCACGCCAGCCATCCACTTGATTCCGTTATTAAAAGAATTTCTCTGCATCTGGACCAATCGCCAGTATACTTGTCGGCGCTGTCGACGACTAAGGGCCACTGCGGAATTGGTGGTTAAAAGTCGTTTTTTCGTAAGGGAGGACAGGAATGAGGCGAAAACGGAATCTTTTCATCGGGTCGTCGTTGTTGGCCCTCATAATCGCGTGCGGCGCTGAGCAACCCGCCGTAGACGAGGCCGCGGACGAGCAGGCAACGGGCGGAAAAATGGCTCCAATGTTTGAAGTCGATCCGTTGTGGCCGAAGAATTTACCGGACCACTGGCTCATGGGTGCAACGATCGGCGTCGACGTCGATTCCCAGGATCACATCTGGATCGTGCATCGCAATACCCCAGACCAGTTCNCGGCAAGNACCGAGATTGGGCTTGTACAGGATCCACCACTAAGTGAATGNTGTGCACCAGGCCCACCCGTTCTTGAATTCGATCAAGANGGTAACCTCGTTGGACATTGGGGCGGCCCNGGCACAGAAACAGGAGATTACGTGTGGCCNGAATCGAATCATGGGATTACCATCGACCACATGGATAATGTCTGGATTGGTGGTAATGGTCGGGCAGACTCTCACGTCCTGAAGTTTGCGAGAGACGGCACTTTCCTGATGTCGGTAGGAAAATACGGTGCCCGCCTAGTGGGCGAAGAANTCGTCCNCGATAGTCACGATATGGAAAGNTTTGGGCGCGTTGCTAAAATCGGCATCGACGCAGAGGCGAACGAAGCGTACTTCGCNGACGGCTATTTCAACAAACGTGTTGCCGTCGTCGANATGGACTCNGGAGANATCAAGCGCTATTGGGGCGCCTATGGCAACGAACCGGACGATGANTTAGATCTCGGTCGTTACTCACCGGATAGTGAACCAGCTTCACAATTCAGAGGACCGGTCCACTGTTCTGAAATTTCTAATGACGGGNACGTGTACGTTTGCGATCGAGCNGCCGATCGGATCCAGGTATTCCAAAAAGATGGTTCGTTTGTNAAGGAAGTGNTCATTGCCCCAGAAACCCTNTCACAAGGGTCGACATGGGACCTCGACTTCTCTCCTGACCCCGAACAAACCTATCTCTACCTCGCTGATGGGCAAAACATGAAGGTCTACATTATCGAGCGCGAAACGATGGAAGTGCTGACAGCCTTTGGAGATGGTGGGCGTCAACCTGGTATGTTCTTCGCGGTCCATAGCNTCGCCGTNGATTCGGATGGCAACATCTACACGACAGAGACGTACCAAGGTAGACGCGTTCAAAAATTTGTCTACAAGGGACTCGGNCCNATCCCTGCTGGCGCTGANGGCNTGAATAGCCAAGGCCCTGTGTGGCCAANTCAGTAAGCNAATTGCTTTGAGTGTTCNTTAACATTCGATGGCCCGGGTATCTCGTAGAGGTGCCCGGGCCATCGTCGTCTTTATGNCNNGTTANGCAACGCTTACCACAGANCCCCANCAGATGANGAACGGCATCAAGGTCTCAGGAGGTGNGCGNTGTGGCGAATGNTCTNCATAATANTCATTCTTGNGACACTGTCAGTCCCTGCTGCCAGCANTCAACAAAGCACTGGCCTTCAGTTNATTGACCACACGATCGCGACTGANNTAGGTGGCGGTTATCAGGTCGTNGCCACTGANNTGAATTCAGATGGTCGTCCTGATCTGATTGCTCTTGCCCCAAGATTGAATGAGTTGATCTGGTTTGAAAATCCAAGCTGGGCGCGTCATGTCATCGCAAGCAACCTCTCCGGCATGATCAATCTTGCANCACACGACCTGAANGGTGACGGAATTCCNGAGATCGCATTGGCCANCGGATTTTCAANGGTTGCNGCACGGAGTCAAGGTNACCTATCAATNTTAAGTAAGAGCGATAATCCAGATNAACANTGGTTGNTAAATCGTATTGACCGCATTCCAACNTCACATCGACTTCGTTGGATCGACCTNGACGGTCATGGAAACATNCACCTTGTTAACGCGCCNNTGATTGGACAAGANAGCGTAGCACCCGATTACCNCGGCACCACACCAATNTATATCTATGACACTGANAACTGGNAACGTTCGGTNCTCTCTAANGATANCGGCGTTGTCCATGGTATTCACCAAACAGCATGGGNCGAAGNTCCTGCTCAAGTATTNNTGAGTGCAAGNTTTCTGGGTATCCATNTGCATCAATACNCGGATGGGNTTTGGAANCGCACGCGNATCCACNNAGGCAACNCAGCAANNTGGCCNGCAAGTGGNTCCAGNGATGTNAGCGTNGGNCAAAGNAANNACAGCCACTANCTNGCTTCNATCGAACCGTGGCACGGNCATGANGTNGTNGTNTACAACAAGACTGATACAACATGGCAACGGCAAGTCATCGACGAAAGCCTGANGGACGGTCACACGATAGTCACCGGAGACTTTGATGGAGACGGTNTNGANGAAATCGTGGCTGGNGCAAGACGCGGNAAGCAAGTANTACTCTANCGCTTATCAGAGTNNAACAACTGGACACGNCANCTTATCGACGCGGGGACAATTGCAGCCGCTGGCTGNGCCACTNCGGACCTCAANCTTGACGGTTTGCTTGACCTAACCTGCATCGGTTCGGANACNGCNAACCTAAAATGGTACGAAAACGTNAGTGGAANGCTTAACTANGANANNTTGCAACGNGCNTCAGACTTNTTAATAAATATCTACGNNCAGCACCACCGNCGGGCAATTTCAATATACGCCTCAAGNGACATCTCAAGGTTGGATACGANACAATACTCATCCGTCTTATGAGCCTGCGTCGTCTCACCAGGNCCCAGAATNATCGTCGGTGGNTCNCCATACGCAGNCTTCAAGTTTGATCCATCAGTAAAGTAAGTAACNCCACCAGGNCTCGGACGGNGACCCAAGCACTCAGTCATNACTTCGTATACGTCTTGCACCCATTCGTCNCCAACATCAGTTATTAGNCTNGCTTCACTTTGTAATAGTGTGACNGTGGCCTCNGNACCNGCAGNCTTCCTGNAGTCGANNCTNTATGTCATGAGCGTCCTGNCCAGGAATTGTTCGNATATCGATACCTAACCGTGCTTGATCGGGAACCGAGTTNATGTTGATCCCGCCAGTTATCGTNCCAATGTTTAANGTAGGAGCACCGAGAATATCNTGAGGATCGACACCAAAATTGAAGGACTGAAGTCGCTGCACNACTTCGGCCACCTTGTGAATCGCGTTATCNCCTTGTTCAGGCATGGAGGCATGNGCGGTAATGCCAGCGGTNATGATTTCGTACCGTGCAACTCCCTTGTGACCGATTAGTGGTTGATTTGCCGTNGGTTCACCGACCACGATGGCACCGGCTTCACCCAACACNTCNCCACCAAGGNCAGCCAAATAGCGCGATCCCTGACAACCNGTTTCCTCNCCGGCTGTCAAAACNAGCACGATGTCAGCNACCCGCCNTTTGAGCTCAGACATCCGCNGNCCCATNAACAATATGGNGGCAATCGCNGCCTTCATGTCGCTCGTTCCTCGTCCATAAAACCGATTACCGTCCATTTCNCCAGCAAATGGATCCATNCTCCAGTTCATCTTGCCGAGNGGCACAGTATCGAGGTGNCCTGTAAAGCAGATNGGAGNCTTTGCACCACTACCTACAAGGCGTGCCACTAGNCTGGTNCGTTGTGTNCCAAATTCATNNTAATCAACGNGAAANCCGCTCTCTTCGAGGAAGCCNCCCACATNGTGGGCACAGGTTCGCTCGTCGCCTGGAGGATTAATNGTGTCGAANGCCAGTAGGCTACGAGTTAACGAAACCGGATTGGTGTCAGTCATGACNGAGGNTNNTNANCACCGTCACTGCTTTNCAGCAGCCTGTTGCGCTTCTTNAATAAACNTCTGCCANTGTGTCTGAGAAGCTGGATCCCAAATTTTTGCCATATCTGCACGNGCNACCTCATCCNATTCTCCNAGTNTNAGTGTNCGNTANAGGTAAACGAATGCNGATGCCCGCATGTTAGCAAAGCAATGCACGAAGACACTGCGATCNTCATTCGCCTTCATAACATCCATAAACAACTGAAGATCACGCTGGCTCGGGTCTTCCCACGAAACAGGAATGTGCACATACGTCATCCCCTGTTGCGTGACCAAATAGCCTTCAAGGAGGTTCCGTTCTTCACGGGCAGGGCCAAGGTTGACCACCACATCGTAGCCTGCTTGCTTAACTGCAAGGACTTGACTATCAGTAATCTGACCCGCCGTCCCTAACCGCTCGGAAATTCGAAGATAAGCACGCACATCCGCCAGGTTAGTGTCGGACTGAGCCTCCAGTAATGGCAGAGGCATGAAAAACAGCAAATAAACCAAAATCCATCGCAACATGATTGCCTTCATCATAACTCGTGATAATCCCTAGGTTTCAACATAAAAACCGAGCAGGAGTGTGTTAGGTTTACCGCAAGTACACTACGTCAGCTGGCAATATGTTTACTCGTCAATGATTGATCAACCATCTGAAGCTGGTTCGTCGGTAGGTATGTCCTTATTCGTAGACTGTTCTGGAGGTGTCCGTGTCTAGAAGAATTCTTGATCTCATCCTTTTGGTCGCAATGTTCACGTTTTTCGTAATCAATCCCATACCAGCAGGCGCACAAGGCCTGCCGACCATTGAAGAAAAAACGGCCAGCATGGACGTAATAGACGGCTACTTCCCTATGTATTGGGACGATAGCACCGGAACGCTGTGGCTAGAGATTTCTCGTTTCGACACTGAAGAACTCTATCTATCAGGACTCTCAGCGGGTCTTGGGTCGAATGACATCGGACTCGACCGAGGGCAAACGCGGTCTCGACTCGTTGTTTTTGAGCGGGTTGGCCCGAAAATCTTGATGGTCCAGCGAAACTATCAGTTCCGCGCCGACAGTGACAATCTTGACGAGCAGCGCGCTGTCGAGGATGCTTTTGCCAAGTCAATTCTGTGGGGCTTCACGGTTACTGCAGAAACGAACGATCGAGTGCTTGTAAACACAACTGATTTTCTCCTACGCGATACGCACGGTGTAATCCCTCGATTGCGGCAAGACGGGCAGTACCGAGTCGATCAATCTCGAAGTGCCGTACACCTACCACGGACGAAAGGCTTCCCACAAAACACGGAAATTGACGTGACCGTCACCTTCACGACTCAACTGCAACCTCGAACTTTTGGAAGCCGAAATGAACGAAGGCAGGGAGTGGCTGATGTCACTCCAGCAGCTGACGCGGTGACACTCCGGCAACACCACTCACTAGTGCAATTGCCAGATCCAGGATACCAACCACGTTCCTACGACCCTCGGTCAGGATTTGGAAGCCTATCGTGGCAAGACTATTCCACTTCACTCGGCGACTCGATGACAAAGCGACTCATTCGGCGACACCGACTGCAAAAACGTGATCCAACTGCGTCAGTGAGCGAAGCTGTTGAGCCAATTGTCTACTATCTCGACCGTGGCACACCCGAACCTGTACGATCAGCACTGCTAGAAGGTGCACGCTGGTGGAATCAGGCATTTGAAGCTGCCGGTTATCATGATGCTTTTCGCGTCGAATTACTGCCCGAAGGTGCTGATAACTTCGATATCCGCTATAACGTAATTAACTGGGTACATCGATCGACACGTGGCTGGAGTAGTGGCGGTTCCATCACGGACCCACGCACAGGTGAGATCATCAAGGGCGTCGTTACCTTGGGCTCCCTCCGCGTGAGACAGGATTTCCTAATTGCCGAAGGACTGCTGTCTCCCTACATTAGCGGTGATGAGATGCCGTCGGAGCTTTCTGAGTTGGCGTTGGCACGTATCCGGCAACTTTCAGCCCACGAAGTAGGTCACACACTCGGACTTGGTCATAACTTCTACGCCAGTCGGGCAGGACGAATCTCGGTGCTCGATTACCCACACCCACTAATCACGTTGAATGATGACGGCGCCATCGATCTATCTGACGCCTACGACGTCGGGATTGGGGAATGGGACAAAGTCGCGATTGACTACGGTTACCAAGATTTCTCACAGAGCACCGACGAAGGGACGGCACTGAAACAGATTCTGGATCGCGCCTGGGAGCGTGACCTCATCTATTTAAGCAATCAAGATCTGGACGCTAATCCGAGAGTTCATCAATGGGCGAACGGCGTGGATCCGGCTATTGAGCTAGAACGCATGCTTGATGTGCGCCGTGCCGCACTGGACAACTTTGGTGAAGCAGCGATCCGGCGAGATATGCCTCTAGCAACCATGGAGGAAGTGTTCGTGCCGCTCTATCTCCATCACCGCTTTCAGATCGATGCGGCTGCATCAGCGCTTGGTGGAATGCACTACATATATGCAATGCGCGGCGATGGCCGAAAGCCAGTCGAAGCTGTATCCGCCGATGAGCAGTACGCAGCACTTGATGCACTTATGAAAACGATCAACCCGACTGAGTTGGCGATTCCAAAAAATATCATTGATAAGCTACCTCCGCGCCCAGCGGGCTTCGGACGCCACCGAGAACTGTTCCCTCGCTACACGGGCTTGATGTTTGATCCAATATCGCCAGCCGTCGTAGCCGCCGATCATACTGTGGCAATGCTTCTACGGACTGACCGTGCGGCGAGACTGATCGCACAACATGCAATCGATCAATCTATGCCTGGGCTGAACACCGTGCTAAACGCACTGATCGCTGCGAGTTTTGATGTCACTCCAACAAACAGTTATGAAGCAGAAATCGGCCGCGCGGTCGAACGTGTGGTTGTTGATCGCATCACTCGTTTAGCAGGATTAGCAGCCATGCCACAGGTACGTGCGGTGGCATCACTTCATCTTGAGCAGTTGATAGAGCGTCTTGCTAGTGAGGCTGTGAGTAACAGTTATGAAAATGAAGCCCATAACTCGCTTCTCGCGAGAGACATCACCAGATTTTTGGAGAGGCCTGGTGAAACATTCAACCAGATGGACACGCCTCCTGAACCCCCCGGCGCACCGATCGGCGACATGGGTCTGGATTACTTAATGCCTAACCCAAGTTGCGCGGTCTGGTGGTGGGAAGTTGATGATTACCAAGATTCCACTTTCGACAAGTCACGCTAAGACAAAGTTGTATTTAAGTCTTCAGTGCCGCCGTGACGAACTCTTTGAGCTCGTCGATGGTATGACAGATGCGTACCGTGGATGGAAGATTGGGAACATCTTCAACACTCGCAACGAACGCTGCAATTGGCTTATTGTACCTGACGGCCAAATGAGCTTCACTGGAAGTGCCTGCACGACCGGGTAAGACGATGACAATGTCAGCCGTAAGGACATTGATGTGATTTCTCGATAACACATCTGTGCCTCGTTCACCCGAATATGGAAGATGTGTAGCAATCGGAATCTCTACCCACTGATTCGGATATCCAGATGGGGCCTTACCNGTCCCGCTCTCACNCGGCAAGATCCCAATGACNAGACCGTGCCGGCCTGGTGTGCCNGCAAACGCGCGGCTTACTGCTGTCATTACGCCACCGCCACCGCCTGTCAGGAGATGCACTTGTTGAGTCGCCAACCAACAACCGACAGGTTCGGTAAACTTGAGATGTTCGTCCACTCCAGACCCAATGACAGCGACGATAGGAAGGTGAGTCATGACTCAAACCATGAATCGAGTTGGGTCAAGCGCACGTATATCGAGGCTCGGCGTGGCTCCAATGACAAGCTCAGCAATCAGTTTCCCCGTAACTGGGCCGTGTGTGAGCCCTGACATCGCGTGGCCTGTTGCAACAAACACACGACCGCGCGCAGGAATTAGTCCAAGAATTGGCAGACCATCAGATGAAACCGGTCGCAATCCACACCACTCTGATCGCATCTGACCGGTACCTATTTCTTGAAGATATTCGCTGGCAGAATCGGTTAACTGTTCAAGACGCGGTCGCCGCATGGTGTGATTAAGGCCGGAAAACTCCATGGTGCCAGCCAAGCGTAAGACACCACCCATCGGCGTGCAGAAAACCGATGCCTCACCGAGCACGCAGGGAGCTTCAAGCATCGGCGCGCTACCTTCACTAATCTCCAAATCTCGGTGATAGCCTTTCCCGGGTTGGATTGGAAGCCGGCAACCAAGCGCTCGCGAGAGTTCTAAACTGTAAGCGCCCGTCGCAAGCACAACCGCATCGGCTTCAATAAGATCCCCTGCAGTGGTACGAACGCCTGTCACATCGTTGGCGCGATTCTCTATGGCCGTTGCCGCTTGGCCGAGACTGAACGTACCGCCGTACCGTTTGACACATGATGCCATCTCCATGACGAAACGGTGTGGATTACACATCGCAGCCTGAGGATAATAAGCCCCTCCAAGTGTTCCGTCTTGAAGTGACCTGAAACGATTACATAAGTCATTTTCCCACAGTGCCTCCGCAGGATAACCCTGGGCACGCATCAACGACACGTCGTTGTGTGCGTGTTCAACACCAGCTTCTGTTCGGCAAATTTCATAGTAACCGTTCCTTTGATACCCAAAATCAAGCTCTTCCTCTTGTACTAGGGTCTCAAAAAGTGGTAGAGTCGCGTGCCCGAATGGACCAATGATGCGCATACCTTCTCTAAGACGCCCTGCGGTGCAATTAGCACTAAATCGCAACAGCCACAACGCCAACCCTGGATCGAACCGCGGTTTAATGTACAGGGGTGTCTTCGAGTCGAACATCCTCTTAAGAGCCTGTTTTACTCGGTCAGGTTTATTCATCGGAGGATGGCCAGGAGCAATGACACCGGCGCTCCCATACGACGCACCTGCTCCTATCTCTCCGCGCTCAAGGACAACCACTTCGATGCCCTGCTTCACCAAGTGATAGGCACAGCAGACACCGATCACCCCTCCACCGACAATCACTACACGAGAATTTGACATCAAACGATTGTGCTTTTCATCACTTTAGATGCTTACCTAGAGTGCCCCACGGATGATCCAAGCACCCCACGCAACCATTCCAACACCGATGGACCGCCCCACCCATTGACCACGAAGTATCGCGTGATCGATGAACACAAACAATGTTAGCAGCGCCATCCACACGAGGTTCATCACGCCAACGACAAATGATAAAGCCATGAGCGCCCAACAACAGCCGAGACAAAATAACCCATGAATAAATCCCATGCGCAGTAAACTCCAGCGACCCGCGTGCCACGAAGTCAGAAAGAAACTAACTGGAGATCGACAATGGTCAAGACACCTCTGCTTGAGCGATGTCCACTGAAACAAACCCGCCAAGACCAGTACACCTCCCGCCAATGTTGGTGTGACCAGAACCCCATTGGAAGAGACCAATGCCCAATCATGCAACAGCCACTGCACTCGGGCGGCACCAACACTATAGAGGGTCCAGATCAAAAAATAGCCGAGCAAGAATTCTCCCGTGGCCATACCAGCCGGACGACTTGAGCCAGCCATCCCAGGTAGACGGGACAGTGCCGTGATCCATGGAAGGACACTCGGCAACATCATGCCAGTCATCATGACAGTCCACATTACTGCCACTGCCACAAACTGCTGGGGGCCCCATTGGTAGGCATCGACTTCCATCACGTAATGCATTATCAGACTCGGTAATCAGCCTTCAATCTCAAGACGATCTCATCCTGTCCAAGAAAATTTCGAATAGAGGCCATGGGTCTTCTGCAACACAAAATTGAAATCAGAATCAGTGCAACGTGTCTTGCCATGTGCTAACACATGCTCCGGGCCATGAATGACATTATGTAAGTTCGATAGCACAGCGTGTTTGTCACCGTCACTACCCCGAATAGCACTCACAGTCGTTTCAAACACATCTGGAATCAGTAACCGTTTTGTCTTACCAGCATCTTCAAACTCCATTGGGACAATCCTGGTTGTTAATTGGTTGGACACGAACTTCGCGAGGGTTTCCCACGGACCACCAGCTTTCCCAGAAAAGATCATTTCCAGAGCATCACGTTGCGGCTCAGTAGCACGTTCGTCCATGAAAAACACTTGCGTCCAGTTTCCAGAGTACATCTGAACAGGACTATCGAACACAACCACTATATTGAGACTGTCTAGCATGACGTCCGCGACGCGGCCCTCGTCAATGTGGAACGCCCAATGGCCCCGACATCGATCATGATTACAGACATTCTTGAATGAAATGTGTGCTGGACAAATCAATTGGCAACTACAATTCTCAAATAGTAATCCTTTGATGTGCCAGTTCATGTTGGACCTCATTTACTCCTCATCAATTCTCTTAAAGCACCTTGACCAGTAGCTTAACTTGGTCATACAGCGATTCGTATTGGTTATCTCCGATGAAATTAATCGGCCGATAGATGCATAGCTAAAAATTGCTACGGCACCTAAGCACTAAAAACGCAAGGCTGTCGGTTGAACGTCACGCATCCAATCATGCATGACTACGGTGCAAGGAGGGGCACATCTAGCCTTGACGCCATGGGACGTGTCGCTTCTGTTAAATGATTCGAGCCGGCACTTGTATAAAATCCTCGAATAAATCGCTGCGCGGTGGAGCGTGTTGCGACCGTAGAGACAAAATACCAATCTGCCTGCGCTCGCTCAGGAGTAATATCCAAGATGAAATAACCACGGTGCACCTGATCCACAAATTTAAGGTGGGGACTCGCAACCATTCTTGCTTGATGGGCCGCATCAGCCTCTTCAGGCCTAGTGGTAAATTGGCTGGGCGAGGATACCGCTGGCGTGACGAACTCAACCGCTAGAGAACCAAGTCCGGTCGTCGAATCGTACGCGCCCCACGGATCACGCGGGACGTCGAGTGCCCACGAACTGTGGATGTCTCCAGTAACCACGACAAGATTCTCGAGCGTATGCTTCTCAATGAAATCAAAGATGCGATTCCGATTCCCTTGATATCCGTCCCATTTATCAGAGTTTCGGATCTCGTCACGCGGCGCCTGCGCTCCAAAAAAAACCTGTTGGCCCAGTACGCGCCATTGCGTGCCATTTTTCATCGATTCTTCGAGCTCCCCGAACAACCAAGCTTCCTGCGTGTCACCAAGTAATGAGCGATTGGAGTCCTGCACTGCCACGGTGTTGTCTCGGTCTACCTGCTCGTCACGTCCGGTGAGTCTTGTATCAAGCATAATGAGATCGACGAGATCCCCGAACCGAAAACTACGATAAATCTGGAGTTGTTGCGCAGACCGATTTTCGCGAATTGGCATCCATTCATAGTACGCCTTCACCGACGCTGTTCGGCGTTTGAGCCAATCGCCCTCTCCTTGATCAGGGTCATGGTTCTCTGCCCCGTCCATCCAAGAATCATTGGCGCTTTCGTGATCGTCCCAAACAGCAATTAACGGATGCTGGCGAAGCATGGCCTGTGAGTCCAAATCAGCTTTGTACTGAGCGTGACGAATCCGGTAATCCTNTAGGGTCACNANTTCNTTATCAGGCATGGGCACACGATTAAGTGCTGTNCCGTCTCCATNTNGGCCATTCTTGTACTCATAAAGNTAGTCACCTAAATGNAGCACCGCGTCGAGGTCAGGNCGTTGGGCCAAGCATCGGTACACGTTGAAATACCCATNCGGCAGGTTTGAACACGACACAACNGCCAAGCGGACACTATCGATGTCACCCACNGGAAGGGTTTTGGTNCGCCCAATCGGCGACGGAACATCGAGTCCTGANAACTGGTANTAGTAGGTCGTTCCCGGACGNAGNCTGGACGCCTCGACCTTCACCGTAAAGTCGCGGGNAGAATTNGTCACAACNGACCCNCGNCCAATNACCGNCCGCATCTCTGGGTCGTTCGCAACCCACCAGTGCACCTCAANATCACCACGACCTCCCGAGACACGGGTCCACAATATGACNCGGTCNTCCAACGGNTCGCCGCTCGCTACNCCATGCGCAAAAACGTCACGCGATGNTTGCANNGCTTCNNCTACACGNCCTGGAGGCNTTAACGCNAGCGACCCGCCCGCGACTGTTCCNAGAAAACGTCTTCNTGACACTGCCATTTCANCCTCCNANNANCATCAACCNACATCATTCATTNAGGAANCGANCCAGCGGCACCATCCGAGGGATTTGNCTNTCGTCACCGGTCAGTTCCCAGTGAACGAGTGAAACCGGAATGACACCGGCAGCACTTAACTCGTCCATGAAACCCTTGATGGTAAACCCGGCGCCTAACTCCAGACCTCGTTCAGCTATGAGCTTTTCAATCTCGATTTTCCCTATGATGTAACTGGTTCCGTATCCTGGCTGCTGGAGATAGAGGTGCTGTTCCGTGAGGACGGTGTCACTATCAGCCGGCATCCATCCCCGCGGTGTCCACCTAGCCGCAAATTCCGAGGCTTGCTCNATCGTNTAGCCTNCACCATGCATCATCAGACCACCAAGCGCCCGCGCTGCGCGCTGCGCGAGCATGATTTGAATGATTTCCATACCNCGGGGTCGGCCCTCGAATAGCCCAGCATGCATCATCCACTCCTCCATGCCGGTTGCGAGCCCCTCTGACCGTTGACNCCANACATTAAANAGNGACGGNCCNCGGCGGATNGGACTTGNGTGCGGCTCGTGCGCCATNCGGGCTATNTCAGTCCAGTGAAAACTNTGGGTCCGCATGGCCACCGGGTCCCGATAGGACACTTCAGNAGAAAAATCCGCGNGGCCCATCNGNCGGCGCCGGAGAGAAACTCCCTATNTTGGCNCGNAGGGCTGGANCCATGTAGTCACGNACGGAGATAATCTCNTCATTGTCAAGAAATGACACTAACTCATCNACTGAAGCATTGAACCGCTGATCGTATTCCTCACNAGANGCCACAACAGGCAGTGGTGGCAGATCNCNGTTTCGGTNTTCTATCANGCGNAGCGTNGNGTGCGACCGCGCCAGNTCGTGNCGCATGATCGCCACTTCCTCGTCCCAGGTATAGTTCACAAGCTGGACATTCTGGAGATACCAGTTGAGATTNTCTNTTCCAACACCAGANGGNCCNCTCTTGGNAGGTAACTCGCCCTCNAGCCAATCCGTNAACTGAACGGTNGCGTCATGCGCNTGTCCAATNNNCTCATCTAGCGCGGTNNTGGTACCGGAAACACGCTCAGCAAGNGCTTCAAGAGTCGAGGNCTGTACCCGCATGTCCCTAATNCCACCAATCCACAGNTCTCGCGCGTTCTCGACCAAATTCGATTGAGCCTGCANAAGCAGTGGNGGAACTGTCTGGAGTTGNGNTNCGAGNCGTTCNGCCNCGGTGGNNGTCAACGGGTANTCATAAGTCCAGAGATCGATCCAACCATTGGCACCNGGACCTTCGCGTGCGGGCGTGTCACTCTGTGCTGCGAAGACGGTCACGTAGAACGCTGGATTGCTAGCCCAAGGTTGCCGAATACGATGGTCAAAGTCGAGCCCATTCATTTCGGCTCGCACCAAGAGGTGATCGACTTGTTGCGCGACTGGCCAACCGCTTGAATCAATAGCCTCAAGACGCTCCTGATACCTGGCAAGTTCCTCGAACTGGGCGGTCATGGCATCAACGGAGTAATCGGGAGCCGCAGGAACCGCAAAGGCTCGCCAATCCTCAAAGAGTGTCAGGAGGTCCTCGTAACTCGTACTGCTAGGTACCTCCGTTGGAGACGCCAGAGCGTCCGGACGAGGGCCTTCGGAGGAACAACTCGCGGTTAAAAGGANTGCTGCAGTAANACCANCAAGAGACGGAAACGANAACCATCGTGGCAACATCATGACCTCCAGGACAACGCNANATATGTCGGTNATCGCAATNCNCACCCATCGCNACANACATGTCAATGTTCTTGACCACCATGACGTGCGATCATGTAGACGAACGTGGCCAGAATGAGNACAACCAGCACNGAACCCATATTCATNATACCGGTCTCTGCGTACCGCACNATGAGGTACCCAAGGGCTCCCGGTAATAACGCGTAGTAGAAAAATGGCACGGCCGTCAGNCGTATGANTGCCCCTTCACGACCTAANAACCCGACTACAGCCGACGCGGCCACCACGTTGTGCACACAAATCATATTTCCTGCAGCACCACCAACGGCCTGCAACGCCACCATCCAAGTTGGATCCACAGCGATCCGTTGACCCATGTCAAACTGGAACGNCGAAAACATCATATTGCTGACTGTGTTGCTCCCGGCAACAGCAGCACCAATACCACCAATAAACGGAGCAAAAATCGGCCACGCCGACCCTACTAGTGCAAAAACGCCACCCGCTAGTGCAATTGGCATTTCTTCATAACCAGCCGCACCACCGCCACTATTAAGAAATACTTGGACCATGGGCACCGTAAAGACCAACGCAACCGAAGCAGCCGTAGTCACCTTAAGTGATGCTCTCCATGAAGTTTTGTATGACTCAATTGGAATACGGTGGAGTCCCCAAGNAATGAGAGAAACCNCGANGAAGATGGTGCCTGGTAANAACAGCGGCTGCACANTCGCTGTGATATNNGTGNCGAATATATTGGGCCANGTAATGGTCCATNNTTGGAGCCAACTGCCGACNGGAAGAAACCGTAAGCGCGNGATGAGTAAAAACGCAGCAACCANCACNTANGGCATCCANGCNTTNNTTAAACTCATTGACCCACTGTGATGTGNAATGTCCTTCGGCTGGATCGANCCAGTCCATTCAGCAGGCCAAGCCTCTTTCGATTCAAANTCCCAGGCCTNNTCAGGTTTCGGAACGAGAATACCGTTTCNTGCAANAGTGANAACGATCACCAANCCCGTGAGGCTNCCAAGCAANGTTGGAAATTCTGGTCCCAAGAAATAGGCCGCTGCCAGATACGGAATTGTCATCGCCAAGGAGGCGAATAGGGCAAATTTCCANACTTGAAGACCTTCTTTCACTGANCGGTTCTTCCCGAAAAAGCGGGTCATTGCCGCGACGAGAATAAGTGGCACGAACGTCCCTGCTGNTGCGTGCAAGATTGCAACTTTCACACCAATAAATGCCAGAAACGCATTCCAGTCCATATATCCAAGTTGAGCCGCATACTCCACAATCGCTGGAGACCCGGATAGACCGTTGTTGACACCCACAAGGATCGGAGTGCCCGCCGCACCGAAACTGACCGGCGTACTTTGAATAATCATGCCGGCCATTACCGCTGCCATGCCAGGAAAACCNAGGCCAACCAATAATGGAACTGCCACCGCAGCGGGCGTGCCGAAACCCGCNGTCCCTTCAATGAACGCACCGAAGAGCCATGCGATGATAATCACCTGCACTCGACGATCGGGNGTNATATCCGTGAANCCTTTACGAATAACCTTGAGAGCTCCACTTTCCTGCAGTGTGTTCAATAATAAAATCGCACCGAAAATTATGTACAGCAGCGTGAGTGCCACAATTAANCCATTGATCGAGGCNGCNANAACTTGCACTGCNGGCACCTGCCACACTCCCAAGGCNAGAAGGATCGCGACGCCGAATGACAAAGGCATGGCACGACTTGCCGGCCATCGAAGCAAGACGAGAAACACGGCTACCNCAATAATAGGNAGCAGTGACATTATTGATANGGCCNNAACGCTCATCGTGTTCCCTCCGTTCNAGAAATACAATTTGCNAGAAANNNTAGTCCGCCGCTACAGCGTGACCTGCACGCTTTTCTAACGCCTTAACCATCGCCGAGTGNTCCANCTCCGCCCANCCGTTTGCNGCACAATCGTTGAATAGTTCTTGNGCNGTGACTGTATTGGGCAGGCTCAAGCCAAGTGCGCTGGCACCACTCAATGCGATATTAAGGTCTTTTTGATGTAACTCGATNCGAAAACCTGGATCGAATGTCCGCTTGATCATCCGATCNCCATGGATNTCTAANATCTTGGAGTTTGCAAANCCACCCATTAACGCGTCCCGCACTCGGCTTGGATCAACACCGGCCTTCGATGCGAAAACCANGGCCTCACCCACTGCCTCGATAGTCAGTGCCACGATAATCTGATTAGCGACCTTCGCCGTCTGGCCAGCGCCATTCTCACCGACCAANGTAATGTTTTTNCCCATCAGGTCAAAGAGNGGCTTAACTGTGTCAAAGGTTTCTTGTGACCCTCCCACCATAATGGTGAGCGTCCCAGCTTTTGCGCCTACCTGTCCACCGGAAACGGGCGCATCTANGTACTCNCAACCCATTTGATTGATACGTNCAGCAAAGNTNTTNGTCTCAATCGGAGAGATCGAACTCATATCTACAACAATCTTGCCAGGACTCAACCCGGCAGCGACACCTTGCTCTCCGAACAACACCTGATCCACATCGGGTGTATCAGGCACTATCGTGATAACGATATCCGAGGACCGTGTGACATCGGCTGCGCTGGCGTGCTCAACCGCTCCTGCATCAAGATTCGCCTGAGGCAACGGGGAGCGATGTTTAACNGTATGCAGTGAATGACCTCCNGCCTGCANGTGTCCAGCCATGGGACCGCCCATGATGCCCAGTCCAATAAAACCAATCTGCATTNCTTNATACCTTTCTCGTAGTGTCAGTTATGTCANAGTGTTCAGCCAGCCTAGCCCAGCTCTAGTNTCTNCAGCAGGCTTGTACTCGCATCCAATCCAACCGNCATATTTCAATTTGTCGATATGTTGNAACAGGAATGGGTAGTGTATTTCACCNGTGCCAGGCTCATGACGTCCNGGGTTATCAGCCAACTGTATNTGATCGATAATGTCGATGTGTTCCTCTATTGTTCGCGCTAAATTGCCCTCCATGATCTGCATGTGATAAATATCGTATTGAAGTTTGACGTTGTCTGCTCCAACGTCTTTTAGAATCTCAAGTGCTTGCTGCGTATTCCTCAAGAAAAAATCTGGTATGTCCTGNGTGTTAATCGGTTCAATGAGTAGAGTAATGCCTTCCTTCGCACAAGAAGTCGCCGCAAANCCGATATTCTCGACNAACACCTGTCGAAGCTGCNCTTGATCTGNCCCTTTGGGCGCGATNCCAGCAAGACTGTTGAGTCGNCGNCAGCCAAGGGTCTTCGCGTACTCGATCGCCTGTCCCACACCATCTTGAAACTCTTGTATCCGATCCGGNAGACACGCGATACCTCGATCTCCAGCNTGCCAATCTCCAGCAGGAAAATTATGTAAGACNAGTTCTAGNCCGTTGTCATCAAGAAGCGACTTGAGGCGTTCCGCNGCATACGGATAAGGAAAGAGGAATTCAACCGCCTTNAATCNTGCGTCCGCAGCNAGAGAAAATCTNTCAGTGAAATCAACTTCGGTNAACATCATGGTTAGATTGGCAGCNAACTTTNGCATACAACCGTCTCCTNCAGAANTTCCTGGTTTACACGAACAGCANGNTNCGACAANAACAAGNCGCGTAAAAGGTTTGACAATATCAGATGTCGCAGCGAAGNNGACAAGATTTTTGNTGAGTGGNCATTCANGAAAAATGAAGCTCAGATGACCTTTTTTTGTNGGATTTCANCGGCTNCGCTCCTGGATGCGTTCTCGCTGCTGCTCAGCAATATCAACAAGTCGCCGCAATTCGGCNAGNGGNTCAGGNGCGTCATCCACTTGCAGTCGAATGACAANATCGTTATTCAACCAAACACCACCATTTTTCTTCACAATAATCATCGCNGCTGATTGCATNCCACGCGTATCGCCACCAGCTGCCTGTCCGGCATCCAGTGCNGCCATGAGGCGCAAAGANAAATGGCCATCCGTACGCTCGAACGCCTNNACCATATTCGTGAGNACTTCTTNACCCGCAAGAATATTGCCTTGCGCNGTACAATACGTGCCACTCTGATGTCCGGCCCAAGCACTNGCTTNAGNACCGGTGAAAGCTTCGTAGACACCAGNAGCGTTCATCACCGCAAACTGACGCCCCTGTTTCGTCCAGCGCATNGGCNGNGGATCGGTATCATCTTCCCAAAGCGTCTTGACGACCGCNGAAGGTGTGAANCCATTCTTAAGTAGTGCAAGNCCCTGTGGACCGTAGCTAACATCCACAACCGCCTGNGTCGCGATGACGCCAACATCTGCTTCTGCCCACAGCACACCGTTGCCTACCGAAAANACACGGGACTGAACAGCACCGCCCACTTCACCTGTTANTGGATCNAANCCAAGTATCGAAAACGTCGCAACTGGNTCAAACGGCGGNTCNTCAGCCCANACGAAAACTGTTGTTGCNACCACCAANAATGNGGCGGNGATCANTNTGCTTANAGCATTTCCNTGGGTCNGCATATCTCCTCCTCAACAAGCTTCAATAAACGACTNTCGGGCAGTGTATGATCAGTTCTCTACCACGCAAAACCGTAATGTATGTCGACATGAGGAGGTACACATGCAAGCTGTTTCTCANTCTAAAGTCTTGGCATTCGCATTGGGCGCCGTAGCATCCTTCCTACTAATNGGTGTNGTCAACACTCAATCTGGGCGCAATGTTATTGATCCCGGCGGNACCGGNACAGACAATCCGGANCGGGCATATAGTCGAGGTGTGCGAATCGGCGATACCTTGTACGTCGCCGGTAATACTAGCCAGCCTCAGAATACTGGNGACATCGGTGCAGANATTGAAGCNGAAATCCACAATCTCTTAGANACGTTTCAGAGCAATGTCGAAGCTGGTGGTCTAACGATGGACGATTTAGTTTGGGTGCAAGTCTTCTGCACCGATCTCGCACTTTACGATACCTTTAACNCAATCTATNTGACGTACTTCGANGGACCGTTACCATCACGGGCTTTCATTGGTTCGAGCGTGCTATTGGGAAACTCGCATTTTGAGATTATGGGAACGGCGGTACAACAGTAAGGCNACCCAAGTTANGCGCTATCGGAATATCAAAAAGAATNAATANANGGGTGGAGNAATNATCTCTCCGTCTTTATNAAACCGTTCATTNATCGATCTTATTAANCCGATTCGCGTGGCGACCTCCGTCGAATGGCGTCGTCAACCACGTGTTGACAATTNNGCGGACGTCGTCCTCGCTCACCATNCGTGCACCGAGCGAGATCATATTNGCGTTNTTNTGGGAACNAGNGAGCTGNGCTGACTCCNTATTCCAGCATAGTGCACATCGAATCCCCTTCACTCGATTCGCCACGATNGCTTCTCCGTTACCTGANCCTCCCAGCACGATACCTCGTTCACATTCCCCTCTCGCTACAGCCTCGGCCGCGGGCCTGATGTAATCAGGATAGTCGACAGATTTCTCGGAATCGGTACCGAAGTCCACGACTTCATGCCCAAGATCGAGCAGATGACGTACGAGTATCGCTTTATAGTGGAATCCTGCGTGGTCAGATCCAAGCGCAATTTTCATCGTTACATACCGCCTACGTTAAGGTTTCGGTTTCGTTTTCTAAATACCAGCAATCAATCTCTTCTTCCATCACTACCAAGGCATGACACTAAATAGTACTAAGGCGTATGTGGATGCGCCTTGTAATGTTGACGAAGAAGATCCTTGCCATAATCGTTTCCATTGGGGGTACGGATCACAGCATGCACGTGCTCTCTGATCGGTAAATCACTTGAAAATAAATGGCGAAGACCCGCCGGTTGCTGGTGGTCAAACTCAATTAGAATCACTGGACTATGAATTCGATAGTAGAAAACGGCTTCGTCGTCAGTGCCCCCAATCCAAGCGAAAAAGGTATCGTTCAGATGTGCCGTGACTTCTTCCATCCGAACACGGGCATGGCCGTCACGCAAGTTACCAATATAAAGCTCGATTAGCTCAAGCAGCTGGTCCTTTTGTGTGTCTGACCAAGAGGCCACCGAAACACCAGCATAGTCCAGCACGATATTATCTTTGAATGCCTCTCCTAAGTTGTCGTTCCCAGTCTTCGACACCTGAATGACAGCCTGTTCCTGTTGCCCCTCGGAAAGCGCACGAAGCATCGCCAACCCACGGTTCTGCTCTACCTGCATGATCGAGGTACCCATATATTTTCCAGTTTCCGCAATCACTGGTTCCGAACCGACGAAGAACGGTGTCATCACAACCTGATCACCTAAGACGAAATAATTGATGATGGCGTGATGGCCGTCAAGCTGCCAACCCCAAGGTTCGGTTGATGAGGGTTCGCCCATAATGGTGATCCAATATAGCCACTCGCCATACTCAACGAAGTTGTCACCATTAAGTTCACCGAGCGTGTGGTTGAGCTTCATAATGTCACGGGTCAGCTTAAGACCACGCGCGCTTAACGACTCACGTAATAACCCGAACGCTGCGTTTCGTTGGACTTCCTGCATTTCATCAAATCCCATACCCTGCCGGATGTAGAAATGCTGATTCATCCACTTGCGCCACTCGGGATCATCCACGGGGAAAACCGTTTTAGCGACCTGCTCAGAGGTGAGTGATCCCAAGAAATCCTTAGCGGCACGCTGTATTGGTTCAGTCGAAACACCTGTTGAATGAATCCCGAACAGACCTTCTGCGGGCGCACCATGCGTCGTGACACCGGTATATTTCTCGGCCAGCCCCTCGGCTTCGTATTCATCCGACATTCGCCGAAAGCGTTCCTGCAGGTCCACACGAGATTGCTGCACTGCCTTCCCAACCAAGACAAATCCGATCAAGATTGTGACAATCAGTAAACCAAGACGTTTAGGCATGACTTCCTGCTTCCCAAGTCGCTACGGGTTCACCCAGTATCTCCGTGCGAGGGTGAATCCCCAACCCAGGCTCCATACTCGCGGCCATCCGACCCTCATGACGCTGGGGTGCACCATCAGCCGTACGTACTGTCACATAACTGTTAAAGTCTGTCGCAGTGAACAAAAATTCCGATGGTGTGCTGTGTGCTAAGTGTGCGATTGCGGCCGTCGTGATGTCGCTACCCCAGCTATCCTCAATGGTCATCGCCAACCCAAGCGAGACGCATAAATCTCGCACCAGCCGAGTTTTAGTTAAGCCACCAAACTTGCTGATTTTGAGGTTGACCGCATCCATTGCTAAATCGCTGTGTCCACGCACGAGCATCTGAACGCTATCCATGCACTCATCAAGCACGAATGGATGATCAATATTCCGTCGAACAGACAAACACTCTTCGTAGGTGGCACATGGTTGCTCAATAAACACATCAACATCCTGAACTGCTCGAGCGACTCGTATCGCATCTTTCATCAACCAGCCGGTGTTGGCGTCAGCGATGAGCACATCGTCCTTTTGGAGTTCCTTGCGGGTGCAGCGAATTCGTTCGATGTCCGTTTCGGCGTCGCTGCCGACCTTTAATTGAAATTTCCGGTAGCCTTCTGCGCGGTACTGACTGACGCTCTCGGCCATGGCGTTCGGTGTATCCCTGGAAATCGCTCGATA
>NZSH01000015.1 GCA_002696705.1 Woeseiaceae bacterium
GCTTGGCGGACAAGCAACAGATATTGATATTGCCGCGCGTGAAATTGTTCGGATTCGTGAACGGCTCAATAAAATTCTAGTTGAACACACAGGCCAGTCCATTAAACGTATCCAAACAGATACTGAACGAGATTACATCATGTCGGCCGAGCAGGCTCAGGAATACGGTATCATTGATGATGTCATTCGTAAGCGTGGTTAAGATATATTATTGATAGCTGATCATCCGGGTCTAAAATATGGTTAAGCAACCTAGCCAGCCAGAAACTCCTCGGTGCTCGTTCTGCAATAAAGATCAGAACGATGTTCGTAAACTCATTGCCGGCCCTAATGTCTTTATCTGCGATGAATGTATAGAGGTTTGTAATGACATCGTCGCGGATGACAATCAGTTCGAAACACACAGCACTTCTCGCCCTTCACTTCCGGTGCCCACAGAAATTAAAAAATTCTTGGATGATTACGTAATTGGCCAGGAGCAGACGAAGAAGAAACTGGCTGTAGCCGTTTACAACCATTACAAGCGTATTGAAATCCAACAACAGACGCGAAACAAAAAGGAAATCGAACTAACAAAATCAAACATTCTCTTAATCGGTCCGACTGGGACTGGAAAAACGCTTCTAGCTCAAACTCTTGCCAAAATCTTGTCGGTTCCCTTTACCATCGTGGATGCTACCACGCTGACGGAAGCTGGTTACGTCGGTGAAGATGTCGAAAACATTATCCTCAAACTCCTACAAGCCGCAGGTGGCGACATCGAAAAATGCCAACAAGGGATCATTTACGTAGACGAGGTTGATAAGATTTGCCGTAAAGACGAAAATCCTTCTATTACGCGAGATGTATCCGGAGAAGGCGTACAACAGGCACTGTTAAAAATTATCGAAGGAACAGTTGCTCATGTTCCTCCACAAGGTGGGCGCAAGCATCCACATCAAGAGTTTTTTCAGGTTGATACGACCAATATCCTCTTTATCTGTGGTGGTGCTTTTGTTGGATTGGACCGAATCATTCAAAACCGCATAGGTAAAAGCGGCCTAGGCTTTCATGCGGACATCAAGTCGTTAGACCAAAGTGAGATTGGGTCGACTTTGGAACGCATAGAGCCCAACGACTTAATTCGTTACGGTCTGATTCCTGAATTCGTGGGCCGTTTACCGGTTGTCGGCACACTTCATGAACTCGACAAACCTGCTTTGATTCAAATCCTCACACAACCCCGTAACGCTATCGCTCGGCAATACCAAAAACTCCTTGAATATGAGAACGTAAAACTTCGATTTACAGACGATGCGCTTGACGCGATCGCTGATGCCACACTTGAGCGCAAAATTGGAGCACGCGGTCTTCGCATGATTATTGAAGATTTGATGCTCGATATTATGTATACGTTGCCAAGCGAAAAAAAGATCACTGAATGCGTGATCACCCGCGATGTAGTACTCTCAAAGGAAAAACCTATTACAATGTATGAAAAGGCCGGCTGAACAAGCGTCGGCAATTAATTCATCTCAGTGTAAATAGCTATTATGGATACTTACGAAACGATCCCGATTGTTCCATTAAGAGACGTTGTCGTGTTTCCACACATGATGATGCCGTTTGTAATCGGTCGACCATCGTCAACACGAGCACTGGAGCATTCCTTGCTAGGAGATAAGCGTATCTTCCTGGCAGCACAGCATGACGCCACTAACGATGATCCTACCTCGAATGATATCTATACGATGGGCTGCGTCGCTAACATCGTGCAAAGCCTGAAATTACCAGATGGCAATATCAAGGTGCTCGTCGAAGGTGTGGACCGAGCTCGCGTCATGGAATGGAAAGAAGACAAAGGCTTTTACCGTGTTGAGATCAAGGTCATTGAAAAGCAAAACGACGGCGGTAGTGACATCGAAGACACGATGAACCGAGTCATGTCCTTGTTCGAACAGTACGTCAAACTGTCGAACAACATGCACTACGACACTATAGTCGCGGCCGTAAGAGTAGACGACCCCGACAAACTCGCTGATACGATTGCGGCGAACTTGGTTCTGAGTGTTGACGACAAGCAGAATCTCCTGGAAATCATTTCTCCGCTTGACCGCCTGAATCGTATTATCAGTCTCCTTGAGACCGAGGTTGATAAATTACAGGTCGACCGACGCGTTCAAACTCGTGTAAAAAAACAAATGGAGAAGGCGCAGAAAGAATATTACTTAAACGAGAAAATGAAAGCGATCCAGAAAGAACTGGGACGCAAAGAAGACAAGGGCAACGAAATAGACCAACTCAAGGAAAAGATAGAAGAATCGAAAATGCCTAAGGAGGTGGCGGAAAAGGCAACGCAAGAACTTGAACGCCTTGAAGCCATGCCACCCATGTCTGCCGAGGCAACCGTCTCTCGTAATTACCTTGACTGGCTAATTGCAGTGCCGTGGCATAAACGATCACGGGAAAGTCGAGACTTAAAACGGGCAGAGAAAATTCTAAATGAAGACCATCATGGTCTTGAAAAAATCAAGGATCGCATTCTTGAGTTTCTCGCTGTTCGCACTCTCGTAAAGAAGCCTAAGGGCACCATCCTGACTTTTGCTGGACCGCCTGGGGTTGGTAAAACATCTCTTGCCAAGTCCATTGCGCGTGCAACTAATCGAAAATTCGTGCGTCTCTCACTAGGCGGCGTACGTGATGAAGCCGAAATTCGCGGACACCGGCGCACCTACATCGGTGCGTTCCCTGGTCAAGTCATACAGATGATGAAGAAGGCCGGCACCGTGAATCCTGTTTTTTTGCTAGACGAAATTGACAAAATGTCTATGGATTTTCGAGGCGATCCATCGTCGGCGCTGCTTGAAGTTTTGGATCCAGAACAAAATCACACATTCCTCGATCATTATCTGGACGTTGAGTTCGATTTATCAAATGTGATGTTTATATGCACTGCGAACGTGATGCATACTGTGCCACAAGCGTTACGCGATCGAATGGAAGTGCTGCAACTGGCCGGTTATACTGAATTAGAAAAAATCGAAATTGCACGACGTTTCCTATCACCCAAGGCATTACCAGCGGCCGGCCTAAGTAAAAAGAATATTGTCTTTGCTGATGAATCATTTCAAAAGATCATCCAACGGTACACTCGTGAAGCGGGCGTCCGCAACCTAGAGCGAGAAATTTCGTCAGTCTGCCGTAAAGTTGCCCGTAAGGTTGTCCTTACGGGTAAATCGTTTTTCGAAGAAATCTCAGCTGACAAAATTACTGAGTATCTTGGTGTGCCACGATTTAGACCGTCTATGGCCGAAGAAGAAAATGAGGTTGGAGTTGCCACGGGTTTAGCGTGGACGGAGGCTGGTGGCGAACTATTGGTAACCGAAGCAACGCTCATGTCTGGACGTGGTCGACTAACGTTAACAGGTAAGCTAGGCGACGTTATGCAGGAATCAGCTCAAGCAGCCATGAGTTATGTTCGGTCCACGGCTCACGAAATTGGCATAACGCGTGATTTTCATCGTCGAACCGACGTGCATATCCACGTCCCGGAGGGAGCAATCCCTAAGGATGGTCCCTCGGCTGGCATCACTCTGGCAACAGCACTAGTCTCAGCACTGGCAAACGTGAAAACACGCCGTGACGTCGCTATGACTGGTGAAATCACACTCCGCGGTAAAGTGCTGCCAATTGGAGGCGTTAAGGAGAAGGTGCTGGCCGCTCACCGTGCCGGATTAAAAGATATTATCCTTCCAAAAGATAACGAGAAGGATCTAAGTGACATCCCGAAGAATGTATTAGATACACTCAACTTGTATATGGTCGAAACAATGGACGAAGTGTTAAAAATCGCCATGTCAGAGCCGCTGCAGTCCAACCTGTCTGCGGATGCCAGTGGAGAAACTAAACCCGTGTCTGATGACACGATAACGCACTAACTCAAGCCTAGACGACGTAAGGAAGCCACTGGCCTGGAGATTCGTCTCGGTTCTAGCGAGTATCTTCGGTGAAGATCGTTTCAGCCGAATTTTTAACGAGCGCCTGTGACAACACCGGCTTACCAAAGCCGGCTGAGCCACAGGTAGTATTCGTGGGCCGTTCAAACGTCGGAAAGTCAAGCCTAATCAATGCTTTGGCATGTCGTCGAATTGCGCGAACAAGTCGTGTGCCCGGCAAGACTCGACTGATCAACGTCTACAAGTTACGTTTAGCGAAAACGGGACAAGGCCTATCTTCGATACACCTTTTAGATTTACCTGGTTATGGATTTTCACGAGGTAGTCGAAATCAAACTACAAGTTTTGCCGAACTTACGGATTCCTATTTCGGACAGTTTACTGTTAACACAAAGTTACAAACGCATGCCGTGGAACAGCACTCTAAGGCCAATGTGATGTTATTAATTGACAGTCGTCATCTAGGTCTCTCTTCTGACTTAGACGCGCTCGATTGGTTAAACAGCCAGGGTTGCCGCACGGTAGTCATCGGCACGAAAGTCGATACATTATCTTCCGCACAACGCAACCGAGCCGGCAAAGCACTAGAAGAATCCTTCGGCACTTCCGGACTGTTTGTTTCGACTAAAACCGGTAAAGGAATGAACGAACTGTGGAAAACAATTATCGCAATGAACACCCCTCAACCATGACCACCAGACAAATGCGAGACAGTGATACGGCCGAAGGCATACTTGAGAAACTGCCTGACGGGTTCGGATTCCTTCGGACGGCCGCTTCGAACTACCTGCCAGGACCTGAAGATGTTTATCTTTCTAAAACCCAAATCAAAAAGTTAGAGCTACAGACAGGTGACATCATTTCAGGGCAAGTGCGACAAGCGAGGAACGGGGAGCGGTACGCATCAATATCAAAAATACACACGGTTAATTTTGAACCACCGGAACGAGTACATCAACGTCTGCTATTCGAAAACCTGACGCCACTGTATCCAGATAAGCGACTTTCCCTCGAAACCACATCTGAAGATCTATCTTCTCGAGTTTTGGATCTTATGGTGCCAATCGGAAAAGGCCAGCGCGGTCTCATCGTTGCAGCACCACGCACCGGGAAAACAATGTTGCTGCAGAATATTGCACGTGGCGTCGCCGCTAATCATCCTGATGCTCATTTAATCGTGATGTTGATCGACGAGCGACCAGAGGAAGTCACTGACATGCAGCGCTCAGTGCATGGAGAAGTTGTCGCGTCTACCTTCGACGAACCTTCCCAGCGACACATTCAGGTAGCTGAAATCGTGCTTGAAAAAGCGAAGCGCCTTGTTGAACATCGCCAAGATGTTGTGATTTTACTCGATTCAATCACGCGTCTAGCCCGCGCATATAACTCAACCATCGCATCCTCTCGCAAGGTTTTATCCGGAGGTATTGACAGCAATGCTCTCCAACGCCCGAAGCGTTTCTTTGGTGCCGCACGAAATGTAGAACAGGGCGGCTCACTGACAATGATCGCCACTGCCCTTGTTGACACAGGATCGCGCATGGACGATGTAATCTTTGAGGAATTTAAGGGCACAGGTAACCTTGAAATTCATCTTGACCGTAAACTTGCCGATCGACGAATATATCCGTCGATCGACGTGCAAAAGAGTGGTACCCGCAAGGAAGAACTCCTCATTGCTCCAGACCAATTGAAAAAAATTTGGGTTCTACGGAAGGTATTGAATCCGCTGGAACCTCAAGATTGTATGGAAATGTTGCTTAGCAAGATGGGGAAGACCAAGAATAACGAAGAATTTCTAGCATCGATCTCTAAGATGAACGGAGCGAACACCAACACCACAGAACACAGGTCGAGACGCACACGCGGCCGGTGAGCATCGTCATGCTATAATAATATCTTCAGTTCCATCGGAAGGAGAACGCTTGAGAGAAGGGATCCATCCTAAGTACTACGAAGTCGAGGCCCGCTGTGCTTGTGGCGCAACGTGGAATACACGTTCGACAAAGCCCGAACTGCGTTTGGAAATCTGCTCCAGTTGTCATCCATTCTTTACTGGAAAACAGAAACTGGTTGACACAGAAGGCCGCGTCGAGCGTTTCACGAAGAAGTACGGAGCTCAAACGGTCGAAAGCCAAGAGAAACTTCGTACAGCACGCAAGAAAGATAAAGCCAAATCAGCATGAGTGGCATCGATTGCTGGAACGACCAGCAATGACCCCGTTTGATCTACACGCACAACCCTGCAGAGTAATTATTAAATCAGTGAACGAGACTGACAACCATCGACCGTAATACACGCTCCACTCACCCAACTTGCTCGTTCAGACGCAAGAAACGCAACCACCTGCCCGACCTCGTCGGCTTTTCCAAATCGACCAAACGGCAATTCATATTCAATAAATTTCGCCATGCCCTCGGGATCTTCTTGTTGGCGTCGGTACCATGAACCACCTGGAAAGGAGATCGAACCCGGCGCTACACTATTAACGCGTATGCCGTCAGGCGCGAGTTGCCTAGCCATAGATTTGGCTAAACTAACTTCGGCCGCCTTGACGGCATTGTAAGTCATCCGTCCACCCGATTCACGTCCCCAGATCGACGCAATCATAATGATGGCACCCCGACCAGCCCGCCGCATGTGAGGCACGGCGAGTCGCGATGCTCGAATGGCTGGATACAATGTAAAGTCTAGGGCGTCACGCCAGTCCTCATCGGTAGTCTGCACAATATCTCCACCACCGGCTTGGCCCACATTGTTAACAAGCACATCTAGACGACCAAATCTCGCGATAGAACTATTAATTACTGTGGCAATGCCGTCTGTCGTCGTTACATCGGCTGGAACAGCGAACACCATATCTGCTTGACCAGCTGCTTCTTGTAACTCTTGTTCGGCTTTGGCTAATTGATCAGTTGTCCGCGCACAAATACATACTCGACATCCTTCCGTTACCAACACACGAGCACTGGCAAAACCTAGGCCTCGACTTGAGCCCGTTATGACTGCAACCTTATCTTTTAGTTCGAGATCCATGCTCATACCAATCTACGAAATTCATTGAGATATTCCTGCTAGCTGTCTCTACACAAAAATGGGCCGCCACCAGCAGGCAACGGCCCAGTTATGTCTGTTAACGCAAGCCTATTATGCGCAACCACTGGTGGTGCCGCAGTTATTACATTTGTAACAACTGCCGCTGCGCACCATAATGGCACCGCACATGGAACAGGGTGGTGCATCCTCTTGATTCTGAATGGCTGCAAATGTTGCTGAGTTCTTCTCTGACTCAACGCTTAATTCGTTAACCGGTGGTTCTAATTCGTCAGTCTTAAGCTCATCAGGGTTATCACTATTTACCCCAGCGTTAAATTGTGCTCTCGGCGAGAGAAACTTTGTGGCTAGCCATCTAAATATGTAATCCACTATCGACTTAGCAAATCTCACTTCCGGGTTCTTCGACATGCCAGAAGGCTCAAAACGTACATGACTGAATTTGTCGACAAGGACCTGCAACGGCACGCCGTACTGTAAGGCATAAGAAACTGCTTGAGCAAAAGCATCGGCAAATCCTGAAATGGTCGATCCTTCCTTAGCCATTACGAGAAAGATTTCTCCTGGTGATCCATCTTCAAATAACCCGACAGTGATATAACCCTCGTGACCTGCGATGTCGAACTTATGTGTAATGGCGTCACGTTCTTCAGGCAGTCGACGACGGACTGGTTGTCCGACAAGCTGCTCAATACCGTCAATCATCGCCTTTTGACCGTCCCGCGATGTGTTCAATGGCTGTGTTCGCTTGCTCCCGTCTCGATAGATCGATACAGCCTTAGTGCCCAGACGCCAAGCATCAACATAAGCTTGCTGAATTTCCTCAACTGTTGCTTCCTTTGGAACATTAACCGTTTTCGAAATAGCACCTGAAATAAACGGCTGGGTCGCGCCAATCATTCGAATGTGGCCCATGTAGTGAATGGACCGCTCACCACTTGCCGGCTTGAAGGCACAATCGAAGACAGGTAGATCTTTTTCCTTGAGATGTGGTGCGCCTTCAATCGTTTCATGTTCATCGATGAATGCATTGATCTCTTGAATCTGATCCTCTTCATACCCAAGCTTGGTTAACGCCATCGGGACGGTTTGATTTACTATCTTCATCATCCCACCGCCAACGAGCTTCTTATATTTAACCAATGCAATATCTGGCTCGACACCGGTGGTATCACAGTCCATCATGAATCCAATAGTTCCTGTCGGCGCCAGCACAGTAGCTTGAGCGTTACGGTAACCGAATTCCTCTCCCAACTCGACAGCATCGTCCCACGCTTCTTTCGCTGCAGCATACAAGCTACTCGAGACGTTGGTCCTATCGATATCCTTCAGGGAATTACGGTGCTTCCGCATTACTCGCACGAATGGTTCAGCATTATCGGCGTATCCGGCAAACGCTCCACCCTGATCTCTGGCAATGCGCGCAGACTGAGCATACGCTTCACCCGTCATGAGGGCCGTAATGGTTGCCGCGTAATCACGACCAGATTGACTATCGTAGGGCAATCCTCGTGCCATGAGTAACGCCCCAAGATTGGCATAACCTAAACCGAGTGGGCGATAGTCATGACTATTACGCTCTATGGCCTTACTCGGATAGCTAGCATTATCAACAATAATTTCTTGCGCTGTAATTAACGTCCGCACGGCCGCACTAAAATCGCTGGCGACGAAATCACCACGCTCATCCACAAATTTCATCAAATTTAGTGATGCCAGATTACATGCAGAATCATCTAAAAACATGTACTCCGAACAGGGATTCGACGCGTTAATCCGTGCCGTATTGGGACAAGTATGCCAATCATTGACAGTCGTATCGAATTGCATACCTGGGTCACCGCAGATGTGCGTAGCGCTAGCGATTTGACTCATCAGATCTGACGCGCGATACGTGTCCATAACACTGTTATCGCGAACAGCTCGAGTCTGCCATTCACCATCGTCAAGAACGGCCCGCATAAAACCATCCGTTACGCGAACGCTATTGTTGGAATTCTGAAAAAACACTGAAGAGTACGCTGGCCCTGTAAACGAACCATCATAACCAGCGTCGATCAGCGCCCAAGCCTTCCGCTCTTCGTCCACCTTGCAATTAATAAAAGTTTCAATGTCTGGATGATCAGCATTCAAAATTACCATTTTGGCAGCACGTCGTGTTTTACCGCCAGACTTGATGACACCAGCGAAGGCATCATAACCCTTCATAAAGGAAACTGGACCTGAAGCCGTACCACCACCAGCCAGCACTTCCCGCGATGAGCGAATCGATGAAAGGTTTGAACCGGTTCCGGATCCAAACTTGAATAGCATCCCCTCAGTCTTCGCTAGGGTCAAAATGGACTCCATAGTGTCTTGGACGGAGTTGATGAAACATGCCGAGCACTGCGGAGCTTTCTCAAAACCACAATTAAACCAAACGGGACTGTTAAAAGCGGCCTTCTGTTGAACCAATAAATGCTTCAGGTCGTCACTAAAGGCCTGCAAATCGTCTTCAGTCGCAAAGTAGCGCTTCACTTTAGCCCATTCTGTGATGGTGTCGACAACGCGACCAATGAGCTGCCTGACGCTTTGTTCACGTTCTGGAGTTTCTAGCTGTCCCCGAAAATATTTCGACACCACGATGTTCGTCGCCTGTTGCGACCAAAACGTTGGTATCTCGACGTCACGCTGTTCGAATACAAGTTCACCTTGTTCGTTCCCGATAGTTGCCGATCTTTGTTCCCACGCAATCTCATCGAAGGGATCAACACTCTCGCGACTAAATACGCGTGGAAACTGAAGGCCTGATTGCGGTGTGTCTGATCGTCGCGCCGAAACCTGCGCATCATTAACGTCCGTTTGCTGCGCAGTGCCTCTATCCATAACTGGCCTCCAAATACTTAAGACCGCCTCGCCCCAAAGGTCAGTCTTGATCTAATTTAAGAAATACTTATCTCGAACTTCTACTACTCAATTTATGACTTCACAGCCGGGTCGAGAACCTGGGATTCTCTCGGCGAGCCTGATCAGTCCTCAGGCGCTCAACTATGTGTCCTGTCTATCGGTTTGTCAAGATCGAAACTACAAGATATGGTGTCATCTTTTTAGGGCAAACGCTAGATGTTGAGAAAATAGCCATTTTTGAGGTTTCTTTCGCCACCGTTAAATGGCGTTATTTTCTGATCATTAGTTTTCGGTCCACCAAGCTACGTTCCTTGAGATCGCTATGATAAAGTCCTGCCGTGCTGACTGACAAGGACTCCTCTTCAAGCAAGTTTACCTTATTCAAAAACCGCAGAGGGTCCATTAGAGACCCTCGCATTATTTACCAGGAAGCCTCTCATTCGACCAAACGTTTCATAGCTCTATTCGAGGTGATCCTCTGTTCGGGTTTTCCCACACAGTTACTACTCGTTCAAGTAATGACAGCGATCGGACTTCAGCCGTTCGAAACAGATGGCAGTCTTGCAATGAACTACGTCGTAGTATTGTCGCTAGCCGATGCAGTCGTACTAGTAATGTTAATCCTGTGGTTGCTAGCACTCCATGGAGAAAGCCCTCGCGATCTCTTCTTAGGCTCACGACGAATCGTCCAGGAATTTAAATTCAGCATACTGCTGATCCCACTTGTTTTATTCCTGGTAGTCGCCGCTTCAGCCAGCCTCCAACACTTCGCACCGTGGCTTCATAACGTGCCGGAAAACCCATACGAGTCTTTAATTCAAACGACTTCAGACGCCTCCATCTTCGCGCTTGTAGCCATCATCGCAGGCGGTGTACGCGAGGAGATCCAGCGTGCGTTCATCCTTTGTCGTTTCGAGCGATATCTGGGAGGCAGGGCTACAGGGGTAATCCTTTTTAGTCTAGTCTTTGGAGCAGCGCATCTAATCCAAGGATGGGACGCTGCAATCATCACAGCTCTACTTGGTGCTCTGTGGAGTATCGTCTATCTTAAAAGACGAAGCATTATCGCCCCGATTGTTAGCCACGCTTCCTTCAACGTCATCCAGATCATCCATCACCTAATTAGTTGAGTAACTCGTTGGTTACGGCACGTAAACTATCTCCACACTCTCATGCAATCGCGCAATCCAATTTTGAATAATAACTTGACGACGCTCTTCCAACAGATCGTCTCGGACGAGTTCACGTGCGTCATTAAATGGGAGCCTCGAACCATTATGGACGTATAGGACCTGATTCTCTTTGTGGTATTGGAGTAGTTCTGCATTAGTCGGCTCTGCGGTCGACGTAAAACGCTGCCGGAGATAACTATCGATCCGCAGGTCATTACGAATAAGTCGATAGAGGCGTTCCTCCGTCATGCCGACAGATTTCCACGCTGTTTCAAAAGACTTTACTGTTGAATGGTGCTCTTTCAGTTCATCAATCCGACGCTGAATTTCAGGTTGAAGCGGTTCTGAGACAAGAAATCGATCGACTTCAACCAAGATGAGAACTCTATTGACCAAACGAGAGATCACTTGAGTTTCAGAACCTTCGTTAGAGCCCATCACTAAAACCCCTAACTCGGTTACGGCTCGAACGTCCGACAACATGATTATTTGGCGGTCTACCGTAGCAACAACCTTATCGATAATATCTTGCTTTGCGGACCCAGTCGTCAAAACCAAGAATATCAACACGCAGAAAGCGCGTTGATATACCTGTCTGAGATGCCTAGCAGCACCTAGCACTTACACCACCACATGTATTCATGCAGCCACATATCAAAAAGCCTGTCCCATGCTTACGTGCAGCACCATCCGTCCTTCCTTCCGATTGCCGAATTGACGTCGATCTAATTTAAAACCTACGTCAACACGGAGCGGTCCAATTGGTGATCGGTACCGCACACCAAACCCGGCACCGCCACGGATCCGATTTACTGCCATATCGTTAACTCCCTGGAACACATTACCAAGGTCTAGAAAAGCAACCGCACCAATAGGACCTCTGATTGGAAAACGGATTTCGTTATTAATGATAAACAACCCGTTGCCACCTTGAGGAAATCCATCTTGGTCAATAGTTGATCCGTCACCGAGCCGGTCTAGTGCGAATCCACGAACTGTTGTCGACCCACCAGCAAAAAATCGTTCGCTCGCAGGAAGATTCTGAACAACCATCTCTGTTGCTTGACCACTAGGTTTAATTTCCACAATGCTCCGACTAAAACCTCTAGCGAACCCAAGCCGAAGTCCTGTTGCAAATACAACACCAGTCGACCTCGGTAAGCGTCGGTACAGAAAGCCTTGCATCAACAGCTTCGCAAAACCGACCTCGGACCCGATACGTCGACCGGCACTCTTCGCCTCAAGACTTATTAAAGATCCCCGGGTGGGTTCGAATGGATCATTGCGACTATCGCGCAGCGCAGTCCCGGAAAAAGCGGACAGACCGATCTGAGGAAACAGTCTGTCAATCAGCGGTTGATCGCTTTGATTAAAACGCTCATCAAATAAAGTATTCTGATCGAATGAATATGCACCGCTCAGGATCGCACCGGAACCAAACGACTGACGCCACTCGATATTTATACCCTGTTGCTTAAGATTGAAACTCGATCGGATAGATTGATCAACAAAAGCCGACACAACTAGTTCGCCACTCGTCTCGAACACACGGGGTTCGCGGAATGTGAATAGTGCCCGATATTCGTTGAAACCGTATCCGCTAGCCCCCCCCTTGCCAACCTGGTCGTCGTTCGGCCGAAGACTGACACGTGCAAATAAATTGACTGAGCGGTTTTTTCCCCACAAGTTTCGTCGTCCTATCTCAAAAAATCCACGGGGTGCAAACTCAAACCGCTCAACCGCACTACCACCGGTTTCACTCTCTCGCCGTAATCTTGTCCCAGCTTCAAATCCTCCACCATAGCTCAACACCGTGGCTGGCACCTCTTCCACCATTACCAGCACGTCGCGACGGGTATCACTATGGTGATTAAATTCTGCGAAGCGGATCCGATTAAACATGCCTAACAAATTCAGGCGCTGCTGACCTTCAGCTAACCGCTCCCGACTGAGTGCCTCGCCAGATTGGAAACCCAACGTGCGCCTTATGGTTTCAACGCTCACTCTGGAATGGCCACTGACAAGTACATGGTGGACGACAGCTTGAACGCCCGGATCGATAATCAAACGCAAATCGAGGCTCGTAGAATCTTCTGAAAAAGCCATGTCAACCTGCACAGAAGCATCCTCATAGCCTTGGCTGAGCAGGTAATTGAGTATCCGATCCCGGTCTCCAAAAACCCTGCTTTGTGCGTATGGATTAGCAACTTTGGACTCTAGAAGCTCTAACAACAGGTCAGTTTCCTCATCTGGAGCATTTTCCAGTGTGACCGACTGAACAAGGACGCGTGGACCTTCACTAATCGTCAGGCGGGGCGTAACGAGCAAGGAATTCACAAACGGATCTTCAGAAGCTAACAAGGAGTTCACAACTTCCGTTTTGACAGAAACTTGCGAGTAACCAGTCAGCCGGTAAACCGCGATAATAGCAGCCACGCTGTCATTAAAGGAAGCTTCCACAAAAACATCCTCAGCACGCATATCCATGATTTCCAGGAGCACGTTGTCGGACAGTATCTGGTTCCCGGTAATCTCTGGATTGGTTATCTTGTAAATTTGGCCGGGCGAAACGTGAAAGACGATTTTTAACTCTTCGTCATTTTCTTGCAAACTATAACTGGCTTCAACGCGAGAGTAACCTAACCGACGAAAATGCGTCCTGATTCGATCGATGGAATCGTCAAGCAAATCCANATCTATAGATCCTTCTCGCGCTATCGGAACCAANGCCTCTTGNTCTTCTGGTGATANNACTTCGTTATCGAACTGCACCAACACAAACGGACCTGGATTCGCATGAATCGTCAAGTTAATTGATGTGTTATTCAGATCGGTGGTGATGCTATGGTTGACTTCGGCCTCGTAATGACCCTGTTCCTTCAAGGAGTCACCGTACGCACTCAAACGACGACGGATCGCCAAGCGGTCANAAGGCATTCCTACATGCAGTCCAAGTTGCGTAAGCANCTGGTTCGNCGANTCCAATGTTCTACCAGTGACCTTCAGTGAACCTACATTTGCACGCACTCCAGACTCGATTTCAAAACTCAGTGTGGCNCGACCTGACTCTTCATCAATACTCGTAACAGCATCAATACGGGCGNTCATAAACCCGTTGTCACGATATAAAGACTCTAGTAACCCCGTGGCCTCCGCGGTTTGAGTAAGAGCGAGAGATTCACCATAGCGTTCACGAACGACCTGACCAAGCCGCCTTCGTGACAAACCGAGCCCACCTTTAAATTCAATTTTTGTGACCGTGCGTTTCGGGACCACCACATACTTTAACGCTACGCCATTTTGGTGCCCGTTTGCTTCGACACGAACATCCTCAAATTGGCCAATCGTGAAAAGATGAAAAATACTGTCTCGAACTTGTTCGATCGATAGTGGGTCCCCAACACGCGTAACGAGTGCCTCTTGAAGGTCCTTAACAGTTGTTTGAGACGAGGNGCCCACAACCTCAACGGAGATGATCTGGCGATCAAGGTACGTCACGAGAGGAGCGGCCAGCAATGGATACGCCTCAAACAACAGGAGTGTAAGCCCCACCATCAAGCAGCAACCAAGGCCGCCTGTCGAATAGCTCCGCTCCACACGAATCCACGACCGCATCAGAAAGCGTGCCTTACACGAAAGTCGAGTGCGTAAGTTCGATCCTCGTTCTGAGAGAGAACCCATGAAAGCTGCTCGCTTTGATCGTACTCAAGCAGGATAAGCAAATCCTGTTCGACCCCGGTCAGAGTTCGTGAGAGAGTCGCGTAAATGCGATCAGATACACGCTTGCCAATGGTTAACCTAGCTGCTGGTCTGAGCGAAGCTGTCTCGCGCAACGCGGCATCGGAAAGCGAAGGCGTGATCTCAAACGAATCGACGCCCAACGAACTCTCTAAAACCCTCCCAAACCCAGAGGAAAGTTGATCGGTAACCAGTTGTGCCGCACGCGCTTGGAGTAATTGTTTCTCAGTCTCATCAGCTGTCCGAATAGCCCGCAACTCGCCCTCAGCAGGATCTCTTACATTACCGAGCAGCAAAGATAGAATGTCGCTCGACGGTAATGGAGGATCTGAACTCAACGTCGGCACGAACCGGTCAGTGGTACCAGCGACGTGGAAAACCACGCGGTAAATCTCACCGGGCACGCGCACACTCGTCTCGGCTTCCACATCGAAAAATGGATTGATTTCACGAGGATTCGTGAAATCCATGCTGCCTCGGGTTACTACATAGCGATTCCCCTCAAAGAACACCTCCCCACGGTCAATCTCCATAAAACCAAATAACTGAGGAGAAATAGGCGTACCCCGAAGTGTAAGCTCCCCACTCGATACGATTCGTGTATTCCGATCGTTAATACGCAGGGTGCCTGGCACATTCACGCGGATATCAAAATTTAAAGGAAAAGCTATTGCATCAGCAGTGGGTGCTCCAGCAACTGCAGCGTCCTGATTCAACATATCGAACAAACCTGCATTCGTTTCAAGTGTTCTGACCCATCTTGCGTCATTCACCTCAACTGCACCTGATAACACCGGATTCTCAACGGGACCTTGAAGGACTAGATTGGCGTCAACAGTAGAACGAAATTCTTCCGGATATCGCAACTGTATTTCATCACCTATAGCCAACATACTGAATTCATCTAGACGATATCCGTCTAGACTAATGGACCCGCCAAACTGCACATCGCCACCACCTAAAGTCGCCGTTAAATCGTCCATGCGTAAATTACCGTTGTCGAACGTCACACGACCGTTTACCTGTTCGAAGGAATGCGGGAGAGAGGAATGTCGCAAACGACCATCAGTAATCTCAAGAGAGCCTGACAGTACTGGTGCCTCAAGTAGACCCCGAATCTCAGTAACAATCTCAGCGTTCCCTGCACTGCGAATGTCACTAAAAAACCCTTGCAGGATCGCCAAGTTCGCATCACCAGTGACCAGCAACCCAAAACGATCCTCACCCAATCTCACTTCACCACTGACACTCAATTCCGTATCTTCCCCTTCGAGTGTCATCTTCGAGACTTGCACCACCTCCTGATCCAAAATGATTTGGATTAAATCGTTATTACGAACTTCGTAATCGTAAAGAACTAACTGCAGTTGCTCAATGCTGGCAGTAACATTGAGCTTCGCAAGATTGCTCAGTGGACCAAGCACCCTAAGCGCCCCGCTGCCAGTCGTATCCGCAAACGGAAGAAATCGTGGTGCGAAAGCCCGCAAGAAAGGATCGAGTGAAGTGTCTGTAAATCGTATGGTCAATTCCGCATCAGCTTCCAGAGTAATGGCAACCTGTCCCGAGGCCGACACCGCCATAAGGGGTGACGCAACCTCCAGCTCGACAGATGCCTGCTCGTTTCGTACGCCAACACGACCAGTCATCGGGCCAATTGTTTCACCACGTATCAACAACGTATCAATGCGACCTTGTACGTCGTAAATTGGCCAATCAAAACTACCCGAACCACCGGCCGTAAACTGGAGTAACCCGTCCAATGGAAGTTCTGGCATTGAGACGGCGGCCACTAGGCCTACGGGAATCCGACGGCCGTCCGCGTTGAATGTGTAAGTGCCGCCCCAGTCGACATATGCGGCACCAGTGATCAAGCCTTCACGTTTACGAATTTCAATCCCATCCAAACGCACGCCACCGCCCTCATAACGCAGCAGGGCCGTTGCTGATTCAAACGGCTCACCGTAGGCAATCACCTCTCGTACTGTCGGTCGTGCAAATCCAAACGGTGCAATGTACTCGCCGTATAAGTGAAAGTCTCCTGTGATTAACCCTTCAATCGGATACTCCAATTGATCGAATGCAGTCCTGAGATCTAAAACCGGCCATTGTTCTGCATTAAAGCGACCATTAAACTCTTCATCTCCATCAGTTCTCGGATAATCAAACGTGAAACGGCCATCGATCAACATTTGAGAGAATCCTTTTGTGAGAATACTCTCTGGAACAGTCGCATACCCGTTCTCGATGGTTGCTTCACCTTCCCAAGAACCCCACATTACATCCCACGCCCGTGGCTCAGCCTCGAATCGACCTGTTACGCTCGGATCGATTAAGTCGCCGGTTAGTTCTCCATCAAATGTTCCACTTCCACCGATTTCCACCACCTGAGTAGGTCGCTCAAAGACGGTCATCAAGCCAGCCAAAATACGATCGCTTTCTTGCAAATTACTACTGGTCATGTGAAACGGAAGACGTGAATCTAAACCATAGGCTGTCTGACCTTCGAAGGATAGAAACGTGTGAGGAGTGGCTAGGTGGCTACCAGACGCNACATCGATCACGCCAGAGCCGAGAGAATATTCAATCACTCCCCCAAGTGCCAGGCGCCCTTCTAGGACGTTCCTGCTGGGCGATGTATTAACAATTGTACCCATGGGCGAACGGCGCTCTTGAAGCGTGATGAGGTCGGGTGGTGACACTTCGATGCGACCAGTGCCTTCCCGGTCAGCGAAGCTACTGCGTGGCCAAGACATCTTATTCAAACCGGCAGCCCGTCCTGTAAGCGGCAAGGTATCAAACTCAAGAGAATTGGTCAGGCTGGTTAGATCTATATCGTCGTAAGTCACCTCCAGACTGGCAACACCAGCGCCTCCCTCATCCTCTGACGTTAAGGCATAGGACAACTCAAGTGTTCCGTCGTGGAACACTGCGGAGGACTCATAGATGTCGAATCCGTCTCGTCGCCATTCGAGAGACCCATGCACCTCGGAAAATGGATTGCTGTCAATCCCTAGCCGTTCGCTCGAAAACTCGCCTCGAAGATTGCGGCCACCATCGTACAGGTGAAACGTGCCCACAAAGTCGCCGTCGCCAGACAATGTAAAGGCTTCATTTGGAAAGAAAACGTCACGCAGAATGGGCAAATCTAGTTCGGATCGAACTTGGTAGAATTGTTCCGGCCAATTCATAACATCCGCTGTGCCAATCAAACTCGACTCCGTTCCATCAGTCTGCAGGTCTAATCGATCGAATATCACTTTACCGCCATCGATCTGAAAATCGGCTTGCAGAGCTGCTTGCATCGGTTCAAAAGACTGGAGCTGTACCGTGCCTCCTGAGAATTCCGCGTGACCTTTGTAATCCAACATCTTGGTTACGGTAATATCAAAATCTCGTCCTACTACACTCCAGGGAGTCGCGTGATCTTTATAGGTAAATTGCCCGCGTTCCGCATGGATTTCACTTAGAGTCGTAACAAACCATGTGTCTTCGGACAGTGCCAATTCGCTGAGATCTGGAAAAGTGTGGCGGTCGCCTGGAAAACTCTCGACGACCATTGCCCAGTCGGATATTGCGACGGAATCAAAAAGCAATTCCCTGCGGAAAAGNGCCGACCAAGGCATGGAAATNACGACTTGGTCTGCGGTCAAAAATGCTCGATCCTCAAGCGTTGGGCCNTNAATAACNAAATCTTCAACCAGAAATTGTCCGCGGAAAAGATAAACCGAGAGCTTNCCAATGTGGAGAGGGCGNCCCATTAGTTCCGTGCCAACTCGTTCCACATGTTTGCGCAGTGCTGGACCGAGGTCTACTGTTACGGTCGCCACAACAGCAATCGCCACCGCAGCCACGAGCCCTAGCAACACTANACGTGGGTAGCGGGTTAGCAGNCGGCGGNGNCTCTTGCTCACCTNNACCTCGTTACGCTTGGTTTCAGGTCTCAACTCGAACATAAGGGTCCTTCTTGTTCCACCGTCGCCAGCACCANNCCGGCTTCGACCACGGCACCCGCTTTCACCTTNANTTCAACAACGCGACCCGCANTTGGTGAAGTAAGCGTNTTTTCCATTTTCATGGCTTCNACGACTACTATTCCNTGTNGTTTTATCACTGGATCACCTGCAGCGACCAACAGTTTGACTACTCGACCAGGCATTGGTGCAGTAATCTNCTGCAATCCATCNGCAACCGCTGCCGAAGTGGTGTCTGCTGTCAAGNNTGATCGATCTGTGTTGAGCCCAACTTGAAAGACACAACTAGATTTTTCCACGNCGACGGTTGCTCGCCGANCAGAATCAACAATAGTGACCANATGGCTCGAAAAATTCTGATCGCACAAAATCACTGACAANGANGACTGATCAAGGCGACGAGCATCTACGACATGCTGTTGGCCATTCATAGTCACGGTAAANCGATNGTCTNCNCCGACAACTCGGTCTATCTGGACGCACCTTACTTGCCCGTTGACGTCAACATCAAANGTCATGAGATTACGCGCAAGGCCTCAACCTTGGCCTGNCGCCGCCATGCGGATGTCTTATCTNGTTGTTTCGNAGCAGCTGCATCCTTANCAAGATAGGCATGCAGNGCCGCACCGACGACCGCGACCTCTTCGACTTNAGAGGTTGGCTCCATAAGCGGCTTACCATTACGCTCCGCCATCATCATGTCGATAAAATTCGTGTTGAACGCTCCACTGTGAAATGCAGAGCTTTGAAGGAGCCAGGAGAAAAACGGAATAGTNGTTTTGATTCCATGAACCTTGTATTCANCCATCGCGCGNCGCATGCGGGCGATAGCCATGACTCGGTCGGGNNCCCAAGTAATCACTTTAGAAATTAANGGGTCGTACCAAGTAGGCACCTCAAATCCCGNAGCAACACCGCTGTCATCACGAATTCCAGGACCAGAAGGTGTTCGCAGGGTTCGGATCGTCCCAGGTGACGGCATNAAACCATTGTCTGGNTCCTCTGCGTAGACNCGACACTCGATGGCGTGGCCCCGTGGNGTAAGTGNTTCCACTGGATTAATGGTCAGNTGCCTACCCTGCGCAATGTGAAGCTGCCAATGAACAAGATCAACCCCTGTGATCATTTCGGTAACNGGATGTTCAACCTGTAGCCTNGTATTCATCTCNAGAAAGTAAAACTTCCCAGCCGTATCAAGTAAAAATTCAACAGTACCGGCATTAACGTAACCGACCGAACGAGCAAGCGCCACCGCAGCGGTNGCCATCTGTTCGCGNAACTCTTGGNTCACGAACATCGCTGGNGACTCTTCGACAACTTTTTGATAACGACGTTGAATTGAACAGTCGCGCTCAACAAAAGGCACTATCGCACCATGCGAATCGCCAAGCAGTTGCACCTCAATATGACGTGGCTCGACTATTTGTCGCTCCAAATAGACAAGCTCATCACCAAATGCTGTTTGGGNCTCGGACCGNGCCTCNCGAAGCGCTGAAGTAAGNCCTTCCGGTTCACGCACCACGCGCATNCCNCGCCCACCACCGCCAGCCACGGCCTTAACGAATAGNGGATATCCGACTTCCCTAGCAATTTGCTTAACCTCAATGTCGGACAGATTTGGATCTAAGGGAGTGTTAGTGCCAGGCACCACAGGAACTCCGGCACGCTGTGCCGCCTGGCGNGCCGCGACCTTACCACCCATGAGGGCAATCACATCAGCTGATGGTCCAATAAACGTTAAATTCGCATCGCGACAAGCAGCAGCAAACTTCGCATTCTCGGAAAGAAANCCATATCCTGGATGCACAGCTGTCACATCAGCTTCACGCGCTACATCGACNAGCCGNTCGATGTTTAGGTANCTCTCNGCTGGCTCGTTAGCTCCGATTTCATAAGCCTCGTCGGCATACCGTACGTGGGGCGCCAAGCGATCACAATCTGAATAGACGGCGACACTCTGAAATCCGAGCTCTCGACAAGCACGCATGATGCGCACTGCGATNTCTCCACGATTNGCAACTAGTACTTTCATCGTGATCAAACAACGATTGCAGATACAGGNCTACTTGGCTGCNCTCGCCCATCGGCTGCTATAGCAAAACCGAGGGNAAGACCTCACATCTNCCTATTATTCTAGCACTTAAGGGCGTCGGNCAAAGTGTCTATAGNGGAATATTGCCATGTTTCTTAGGTGGATTGNGGTCNCGTTTATCGGCGAGATTCTCGAACGCTGCGATTAGGGTCGATCTCGTTCGTCGTGGTTCGATNACAGCATCAACGAAACCANGCGCAGTAGCTGTAAAGGGGTTGGCAAATTTGTCTCGGAACTCCTNGATCTTCTCATTGCGCAGCGCATCNGGATCGCTCGCCTTCTCGAGATCGCGTTTGTAGAGGATGTTCACCGCACCTTCGGGTCCCATCACGGCNATTTCTGCCGTTGGCCANGCATAGTTAAGGTCGGTACGGAGGTGCTTGCTTGACATGACGCAATAGGCGCCTCCATAGGCCTTTCGTGTTATGACTGTCACCTTCGGCACCGTNGCCTCAGCGAAGGCGAATAACAACTTGGCACCGTGGCGAATAATCCCGCCGTGTTCCTGTTGAATTCCTGGTAGAAATCCTGGGACGTCNTCNAGTGTTAATAGCGGAATATTAAATGCGTCACAGCANCGCACAAATCTGGCCGCCTTAACTGAGGCGTCGATGTCGAGTGTGCCAGCGAGGTGTGCCGGTTGATTAGCAACAACGCCAATCGAACGGCCGGCGAGTCGTATGAACCCTACGATGATGTTCCGTGCAAAATGCTGGTGCACTTCAAGNAACTTNTTNTGATCAGCAATTGATCGNATCAGNTCCAGCATGTCATAAGGATGACTTGGTGACTCTGGAATAAGANNTTCCAGNATTTCATCTTCGCGATCAGANGGATCCNTGCATTCCAAGTCAGGCGGCTCATCCAAATTGTTACTGGGTAAGTANCCAAGTAATTCCCTCACAAGAGCTAAACATNCTCGATCGTCAGCGACCGCAAAGTGGGCAGCACCGCTCTGGGAGTTGTGNGTCATNGCTCCACCNAANTCCTCCTTGGTAACCTGCTGGTGCGTAACGGTCTCCACAACATCTGGNCCGGTTACAAACATGTAGCTTGTGTCCTGCACCATNATGTTAAAGTCAGTAATNGCTGGTGAATAGACAGCGCCNCCCGCGCACGGACCCATAATCGCAGAGATCTGTGGAATCACCCCTGAGGCCAAAGTNTTNCGAAGAAAAATGTCGGCATAACCACCTAACGAAAGCACNCCTTCCTGAATCCGTGCACCTCCCGAATCATTGAGNCCGACGACAGGTGCACCCATCTTGATCGCNANGTCCAAGATCTTCACGATCTTGGCGGCATTAGTTTCNGACAGNGAACCACCAAACACCGTAAAATCTTGGGCGAACGCGTACACTGTTCGGCCATCGACACATCCATACCCAGCCACAACACCGTCACCCGGCACGCTCTGGTTGGCCATACCGAAGTCCTGACACCGATGCACNACCAGCTTGTCAAGTTCATTGAATGTTCCGGGATCGAACAGTCGATCGATGCGCTCACGAGCAGTGAGTTTCCCAGCAGCATGCTGCCGTGCTAGTCGAGCATCACCTCCACCGTGTTCAGCACGTGCCTCTAANTCGGAAAGCTGTTTACGTGTATCCAATCGCTGTTAACCNTTTCCAGTTTGTGCTTTTTCCCAGTCGGNAAGGAATTGTTTAAGACCAATATCAGTTAACGGATGCTTAAACAATTTCTGGAGAACAGCCGGCGGACAGGTACACACATCAGCTCCCATTTCCGCNGCNTGGATGACGTGAAGCGGNCCTCGGACNCTGGCTACCAGCACTTCAGTCNAAAATTCATAATTTTCGTAGATCTCAACNATAGAACCAATCAGATCCATTCCAGACGTGCCGATGTCGTCCAGGCGACCTACAAACGGACTAACAAAGGTGGCTCCAACCTTGGCTGCCAACAGCGCCTGTGCCGCGGAAAACACCAANGTCACGTTCACAGGAATATTCTCGGAAACCAANGTTCGACACGCCTTGATCCCTTCCTCGCCAAAGGGCACCTTAACAACTATGTGATCGTCAATTTTTCGCAAGTGACGACCCTCTTGAATCATGCCTTCTGTATCTGTCGCCACAACCTCGGCGCTNACAGGACCTTGGACCAAGTCACAGATTTCCTTGAGAATTTTGTGCGGATCACCAGCTTCCTTCGCAAGTAATGAAGGATTGGTTGTAGCACCATCCACGATACCAAGTGGGACCAAGTCGATGAAGTGTTGCACATNACCCGAATCAACGAACAATTTCATGCTGTCGCTCCTTGGGATACACAATCATAGGCGCCCGTTTTATCAACCGTAAGTCTACCTCTAGGCAGTTGGACATTCTGAGCCTGCTCATCGCGGCGTCTCTTGAACTTGATTGGATGGGCCACTAATATTGGGGGCCTCCGCCGTATCAAGAGCCACGACCGCGTACACATAATCAACTCCAGCTATTGCGGACGTGTCCCGATAAGTCGTTTCNNTAATGATACCGGAGTGCAACGGCTGCAGTGTCTCACCTGTTGCNTCAGCCCGCAANACCTGGTACCCCGCGAGATCTGCCTCAGAACTTGCATTCCAGATTAGGTTGATNGTNCCAACATTGGCAACTGCAACCAAATTCGTGGGTGGCGCGGGTGGGAATGTATCGGTAAATCTAACGCACGTTTCTGTTGACGGCGGACTCTCAATCATCATCTCGAACATCTCAACAGGCTCAGGAGCGTCAACTGACTCGGCATCAGCTGTTTCAACTGACTCCGGGGAATCAAGGACCATCTGGTTAGCCTGTTTAAGCGTTCCGATCATGTAGCAGCGCTCAAGACCAAATTCAACGCGTGGATCCTGGAACTGCAAAGATTCTAATGGAGTGTCGTTTAGTGGTATCGGAACAACATGGGTAACGTTCGTGTTCTTTGCAACTTCATACACGTTATACCGACTAGTAATACGCTGACGACTGGGTTGGCCAAATTCTTCAATTGGCGCCGACCTTAAAAACGATTCCGACGCTGACACCTGCACAAGCCGCCGCGCCTCACGAGCTGGAATCCAAGTCATCGTAACAACATCGCTTGTGTACTGAACGCTAGGATATGCCGTTGAATGCGGCGGGGCCGTCAACCGCATTGGAATTGGTGCTGCCGGACTACGACGTCCTCCCCTAGTAACGCCAATCGCCGCATAAAAGCGACTTGGAGGTGGTACAAATGACGGGGACACAAGGGGGCCTTGGAGCTGCTGTAATCTTAACTGCTTCTTATCCTGTTCATTACTGCGCCTGCGAGGACTCCGCCGGATCTCTGCTAGGTCGATCGGTGTCAGCATCTGGGGTGTCAGTGTTTCGATAAACGAAATGCGCTGTCCCTGCACATACCCAGCATCTTCGATGACCGGTAACGAGGCTACTGATGGCGTATCAGCTGTCGATTCTTGGTCAGCCTCATCATCTTCAAGGTCCTCTGGTTCGGGAGGCTGATGCACTTCGAAAGTTGCGATCAGCGTCGCAGAGCTTCGAAATTCACGATCGGTCAATGGCGGTTCAGTAGAGGGAAATGAATGGGCTGTTAAAGCATAGAGCTCGACGCTGCCTATGTCTGCTGGCGTACTGCCGTCTGAATTTTCAGTTGGCACATTAAAATTGAGAAACACCTCAGACCCGATCCGACGGATGCTAAAGTCCTCGACTGGTGCTGGCACTAAGCGCAGTGGCGCAAGCGGAGGTCCCTTCTTACCGCAAGCACCGATTGCAAAAAGTGCCAGCGACGCGATTGACACCAACAGCCGCCACCGCGATTTGGTCACAGGATGTACCGTGATAAATCCTCGTTTTTGACGATATCCGCCAACATGCGCTCTACGTACGCAGCATCAATAGTAATTGACTTTTCAGGCAAGTCCGGCGCCTCAAACGAAATTTCGTCAAGGAGCTTCTCCATTACTGTGTGCAAGCGCCTCGCGCCAATATTTTCGGTACGCTCGTTGACAATGGTAGCGAAGTTGGCGATCCGGTCGACTGATTCGTCCANAAATTTCAATGTNATGCCTTCAGTNCCCAGTAAAGCGACATACTGCGTAACCAATGCGCCTTGAGGCTCAGTAAGGATACGCACAAAATCTTCCTTNCCAAGCGCTTCCAATTCAACGCGGATAGGAAAACGTCCCTGCAGTTCCGGGATGAGATCGGACGGTTTCGACACATGAAAGGCGCCGGCTGCAATAAAAAGAATGTGATCGGTGCGGACCATACCGTGTTTAGTGTTAACAGTTGTACCCTCAACTATCGGNAGTATGTCTCGTTGCACNCCTTCACGACTAACTTCAGGACCNTGACCGCCTTCTCGTCCNGAAATTTTNTCNATTTCNTCGATGAAGATGATCCCNGCCTGTTCAACACGTTCAACGGCCGCGCGACCGACNCTTTCCATATCAATAAGCTTTTGCTCTTCTTCCTGTGCGAGATATTCAAAAGCTTCTGGCACTTTCATGCGTCGTTTCCGCCGATTGCCNTGAAAAATCCCGGGGAGCATATCCTTTACATTAATATCCACTTCCTCCAACGAAGAACCGGCGANGATCTCAAACGAGGGAAAGCCTTTATCGCGAACATCTACNTCAACAGACCGACTATCAAGGCTACCGTCATGCAACTGCGTACGAAATTTTTCTCGGGTACGTTGAGCATAGTCACGGGCAGCTTCAGCTTCAGCANTCTGCCCCACTGGCTTAACAGGAGGCAANAGTAAATCAAGAAGGCGTTCTTCAGCATTTTGCTGAGCCTTTTCTTTGACCTGAATCAGCCTCTCTTCGCGCACCATGTCAACGGTGAGCTCAACCAGGTCACGTACCATCGATTCAACATCACGTCCCACATAACCAANTTCNGTGAATTTTGACGCCTCAACTTTCANGAACGGCGATTGCGTCAACCGAGCTAATCGTCTCGCGATNTCNGTTTTGCCAACACCNGTCGGACCGATCATCAGAATATTCTTCGGTGCAACTTCTTCGGCTAGTTCAGCTGGTANTTTCTGCCGTCTCAGCCGGTTTCTTAACGCCACGGCAACGGCCCGCTTGGCCTTATTTTGACNAATCACGTACCGGTCGAGCTCCACCACAATCTCTCGTGGCGTCAGTTTATCGANCGTCGAGCCAGNTGAGGCTGGTAAATAAATCGGCACTAGCTACGNTTCCACAAATTNATTAACCCTGTCANGAACAAACTCCATCGTGCTTGGTCAGCACNCTTGTCACAATTCTTCAATCGTAATTGAATCATTGGTNTAGATGCAGATGCTCGCCGCGATGTGCATTGCTTGCTCGGCAATCGCATGNGCGTCGAGCGAAGTGTTCTGAGCCAAGGCTTTGGCCGCTGCCAAGGCGTACACTCCNCCTGAACCGATTGCAATAATTCCGTCATCNGGCTCAATAAGNTCGCCAGTNCCAGACAACAAGAAGGTNGACGACTTATCCANCACAAGCAACATCGCTTCTAAACGCCTGAGCANGCGNTCAGTGCGCCAGTCCTTGGCCAACTCAACGGCNGAACGTTCTAGATTTCCCCGATACTCTTCTAACTTGGCCTCGAACCGAGCAAACAACGCGAANGAATCAGCTGCTGACCCCGCGAATCCTGCGAGTATCTGATCCTTATACAGNCGTCGAATCTTACGAGCGCCCTGCTTNACAACTGTGTTCGCAAAAGTGACCTGACCGTCNCCTGCCATGACGGCCCGTCCCTGGTGTCTCACGACTAAAACCGTTGTGCTGTGAATCATGANTNNAAAACGGAAGGTATCAGTTCTTTATTTCGATNTATNGCGAGTCTAGTAGATGCATGAAAATACTGTCAACGTCGCGGGAATAATCAATTCTCAAGANTTCCNCGAANCANAAGCGTCCGATCAATNATATATTCNCCCAACTTGACCCAAGNNTCACTACGATGTTTGGCAAATAGNNNAAGCTTGGCATCCTGAAANAATCGGTGNTCCATCANTTCNNGCCGTGNTTGATNTGCCCCCGTGTAACCCAAACCTGATTGCATNNNAAATNCGANAGTGGTCNAACCTGGCTCGAGCCCTGCCAAATCAATGGCANNNATNGTTGNACTNCCAAGCTCTTCTGGATCNTCCGTNCCGTCAGNCANCACCAAACGAAAAGAACCAAGGAGNNGAACNNNACTNACATTNTCNTCAAGNACATTATGAAGTNTAAANGAAATACNCGGAACAANCTTGNNCTTCCCATCTTCAAGAANTCCTNCGTCANNCCACCCAGTCGTTATATCAGTAACNACGAGTGCCTCGGTGATATCAATCGACGGACTGCATCCCGATCCAAGNCTCGTCACTCCTAGCACGAANAGCCCAACGGGGCCGAGCCGCCGCCNCCATCTAGTTTGTCTTGAAGANTNCATCAACACGNATTGTAGATCAGAATTCNCCTGTCTCAATCCGCTTTATCGCATCCTCGCGTGAAAGTTCTCNCGCNCGTAAGGCGATNANGTCAGANCCGNGAATCTTNAGCATCATTTTCATGCCTGGGGTGTCATTCGGTGAAAACGAAGCNACGGTGGCGACNACCAGCCAGTCATCGGCACCGAGCAGGATCGCTTCGCTATNATCTAGTATGACGNCCGTNACTTCGGNCGCGATCNGGNCCGCGTATTCNNCTTGAAGATCTTCCTCACTCGCGACGNGCCGACCTCACGNTGNGACCNNNTTNGNNNNGGTCNNATCGGAGANNNNGNNGGCAGCGGTCGTNGAAAGGCTAGAANTGNCCGTTCAAAATTTTCCATTAATTGCTCGTCATCAAACGNACGCATTTTCTCNCTGAGCACNGGAAGCACTTNGTCAAGATCGGCGGCGATGCGTGCACTGANATCNNATTGGTTCAACTGGCGAAACACCCAGTTNATACTAGGACGAANCATCGGCACTTGAACGTCAAAAAAGACGCCATACCCATCCAACCTAAAGCCACGTGCCTGTGCAGTCCCCGCAAAATTGATCCTACTACTTGGATCAGACGTCTCTATTCGCGATGCGAATTGCTCTGCACCATGTGTCACNGCTTGTTCGAAAACACGTTCCATGATGCGCAACTGGTATCGCGATTCNGTCGGGTCAGACGAAGCGATCTTTTCATTTGGACTCGCTTCCGATGAAAGAACGGCCGGATTNCCACGGGCAACCCAAGACGCGTCGGCCATTTCAATCTCAACTCGATCGGGCGGGACGAGCATGTCGGGGCGAGCGTACACCACCAAGTACTGATTCAGCAGTTCGTGGGCGAGNNCTTCCAACGTTTCCNGCAAACGCTGNCCTCTCAGAAGGTCGTGACGCTTCCCACCGGTCCTCTCAGTTCCACGGTCGAGGACCATGTCGCGATANCGTGCGTTNGTACCAAGTCCTGCACCNCTTGAAGTTAAGACCACGGCATGCAGACTTGCCCCACTTTCATCGACGCTTTTCAAGACCGACTGATAAGACCGGCTACTGTAATCAACGCCCTCAGCTGTCACGACGAGAATGATAGGACGCGNCGTATTCCGACGGGTCAACCCACGCGACGCGTTCAGAATCGTATCCAGGAGATGGCCACCACTCATGGGTCGTGGAAAAATCCGTTTGACCGCAGCTTGTAGTTCTTCAGGNTTGTTCCGATAGTCAGTAACAATGGTTGGCCTGTCGCCAATCGTGAACAAGGCCATCTCGTNAGGNCCAGCCATCATCTTNACAAATGATTCAAGGCCCGCCCGCAGNTCTCGCAGGTACGGGCGAANCGCTTCACTATTGTCGACGACCAATGCGATTTGGAACGANCCGCCCGCTTTCGTGACACTTAACACTTCACGCCGTATGCCATCCTCACGAACAATGAANGCATCGGCAGCGAGACCAACGACGGGATTATCTTGTTGATCCAGCACACTCACATAAATCCGCTGGTCACTAGCGGAAGCTTGGAACGACTCAGCCACAGTGCTTGGTGGTATCGTCAACACTTCGNCTGCTCTCATGTTCGCCGCTNACAGTGGAAGCGCCAAAACGTTTAGCGCCAACAAGGTCAGGACGTTAGATACCAGTGTTCTCACAACTACCCCCTAAGCTATCTTCCTGCCACAAGCACGAGATAATCCATCAGTTCANGATGCTGGACAACTTCTGCCTCGGTAAATCCCTGAAGNTNNCCTAACTGTTGGTCGATCCGNAACAAATCAGTCTGTCGTTGAACCTCGGTTTCACGTAACAACTGTGCAAAACGGAGTGCCAGTTCACGTTGTTGACGTAACTCGCTCTCGTCTACCAAACCTTGCACGCGTTCAACGAGNGCGTCATCAGTCATGCCGGTTCGACTACCTTCATCNCTAAGTTCGGCATTCGCCAGCGAAACCTCAGAANCAGAAACAGCCTGGCTTTCAGCAAATTCCTCTCGCAGTCNCTGGGCTAATGTTTCNAATTCCTTCCGCCACTCTGGNTCCGCGTTTTCAAGNACAGGTGCGGTAGTCGGTCTTGTCCAACCTGTCCGCACGAGGAGACCTTCCGATCCGTACGTGATCTCAAGATTAACCAATGAAACAGCCACAGCGGTTACCAGTAACGCTGCTGCAGCCAACCCAAAAGTGCGAACGGGCTGCGAATGCCACCACGGCCTAGACCCAGAATCATTACGACTGACAAGTTGAAATTGAGGTTCANGTTCTGCNGGCGCCCACTCNGTCAACATGCTGCGTACGCCCTTCAATTCGTCAATCTCCTGCGCACAAGCAGTNCAAGTCATTAAATGACTGGATATCCATTCCCGCTCCTCCGCACTACACTCGTCATAGAGATAAGCNATGAGGACCGCCTTATTTCCACATAAATTTAATCGCTTNGAATCCATTATGATTCCCTTACTGATAACCGATTAACACGCGATTGACTCAGTCCGGCCTCTACCCGAACCGAGGGGTTGGAGAGCCCCAATCGCCCGAACTCCCCTCGCAGTTGACTTAGCCCGTGATACACCCGCGTTTTAATTGTGCTCACCGGACAATCCAATAAATTCGAAATCTCCTGAAACGTAAATCCGTGGTATTCCTTCAGCACAACTGCTGTCCGCTGTTCCTTGGAAAGAGCTTTCATCGCCTTCGCAACCACGCCGCCTAATTCTCGACGTTCTACTAGATCCTGAATTGATTCGGATGTATCGTCGGCCGGAGCCAAATCAAGGATGTCAATACCTTCTGGTGCGGCAACAACTGGTGTTCGACGCTCTCGACGCACCCAGTCACGACACAAGTTGATCGCGATACGATAGAGCCACGACGAAAACTTGGCCTCGCTCCTGAATTTTTTTAACCCTCGGAATGCCCGCAGAAAGGTTTCCTGACAAACGTCACGGGCATCGTCTTCCCGACCGATCAGGCGATAGGCAAGTCGATAAATTGGCCGTTCCCATCGCTGCATGAGCGCATTAAAGCTCTCAGTATCACCCTCAACACATCGGGCAACAAGTTCCTCATCGGTCCAACTCATCGTATCCACCAATGTCCCCATTAATGACACATCCTTGGTCGACGCATACCTTTGGGCCCACTTGCGACTTCTATAACTTTAGACGACACAAACCCTCGAAGAGTTGGCTACACTACCTCTTAAAATTCTAGCAAACCTTCTAAAACGATAAGTCATTGTATAAAATGACTTTATCTGTTTCCTACAATGATCCAATTATCTTCAGTTACAAAAGCCTTCGGTAATCAGGTGCTCCTAGAGCGAGTGAGCTGGCAGATCTCGGTCGGTGAACGTGTTGGTCTTTGTGGTCCGAATGGTGCTGGCAAGACGACTCTCCTGCGAATGCTTGTTGGCTCGGAACAACCTGACGAAGGAAGAATTATTTTATCGAACGATCTGAAAGTCGGTTATCTACCACAGGATGGTCTCGCTCATTCCGGTTGTACGCTCAATGAAGAAGTAAGCAAAGCGTTCCAGCCCCTACTTGATATACAGGGTGAGATGCACTTGCTTGAGGAACAACTTGGCGATAAATCAGTGCCGACTGAGGCGTATAACGAAAGGTTGTCACGATACAGCGATCTCCAGGAAATATTTCGTCGTCGTGAAGGCTACATGATCGATCTCAAGATCGCGACCGTCCTGCGCGGTTTAGGATTCACCGACAGTGAGTTCACTCATCAAACCCATACTTTTTCTGGTGGCTGGCAAATGCGAATCGCCTTGGCCAAGCTTTTACTGAGTCGTCCAGGATTGCTACTACTGGATGAACCGACGAACCATCTAGATCTGGAGGCCAGAAATTGGCTTGAAGACTATCTCAATGATTACCCTCATGCAGTGATACTCGTTTCACATGATCGGTTTTTTCTTGATGCAGTCGTTACCCGCATTGTCGATGTCGGTGCTAGATCATTGACAAACTATACCGGCAACTACACCAGCTATTTAACAGAACGTGATGCACACTTGAACCGTCTCCGAGAACGCAAGCGTCGACAGGACGAAGAGATCGCGCGGATTAGACAGTTCGTAGATCGGTTCCGTTACCAAGCCACAAAAGCAGCGCAAGTGCAAAGCCGGCTTAAGATGCTGGACAAGTTCGTACCCATCGATGTCCCGCCAGAACGGAAGCGAGTCCACTTTACGTTTCCCACGTGTCGACAAAGCGGACGTCAGGTCCTCGAATTACAGGATGTTCAAAAGTCATATGGCGAGAATGTTGTGGTTCGCAAGGCTGCTCTGTTCGTAGAACGTGGCAACCGAATAGCTATTGTCGGGCCTAATGGAGCAGGTAAATCAACCTTAATGCGTATATTGGCCGGAGTCGAATCGCCAGACGCTGGCCAGCGTTATCAGGGCCATAACGTGATCACCGAATATTTCGCTCAAGACGAAGCGGACCAGCTTGATGGCTCGCAGACCGTGCACGAAACGTTGGCAGCTGGAGCACCACTTGAGGCGGTACCGACGATCCGTAACCTGCTGGGTGGATTTCTGTTTTCTGGTGATGACATCCACAAACGGGTAGGCGTACTATCGGGCGGCGAACGAACTCGGCTGGCAGTCGCCCGGATGCTGCTGCGACCAGCAAANACCCTGCTTCTAGATGAACCCACTAATCATTTAGACATNGATTCGACTGACGTGCTTCTTGAAGCNCTTGCGGCATTCAAAGGTACACTCATTTTTGTTTCACATGATCGCTATTTCGTTGATCGCTTGGCAACACAGGTTGTCAAAGTCGGCACTGGCGACGTCTTGATTTATCCGGGCAGTTATGAGGAATTTCGGTGGAGTCAGCACGAAAATCAACAACCTAGAAATCAGATTGCTAAAGGCGGATCACGGAAATCCGAACAGGTCAGCGCAGGTAAAAAGCATAAACAAGCCACTGCAAAAAAACGAAGAGCTCAACGCACTGTTGAGACTCAACAGAAACAAATTGCCGATCTTGAGCGACAGATCTCTGAACTGGAAAAAACCCTTAAGCAACTTGAGTCGACGATGGCCGAACCAGGATTTTATGACGACCTGAAGGAATCTCAGCCCACCATTAACCATTACCAAACGCTCATGTGGCAAATTGGTGATCTAATGCATCAGTGGGAAGAACTCCAACTCAAGGCAGGTGTCGAACCCGCTGGCGAGTCCTAAACTGGCACACCATGAAAACTACACCGTCTAAGCACGAGGGTGCGTTTTCTTATATAAACTAAGCAACTGGGCTGCATTGACATGCGTATACCTCTGCGTTGTACTGAGCCGCGCATGTCCTAGCAGTTCTTGAATAGCCCGTAGATCGGCTCCGCGTTCGAGTAAGTGGGTCGCAAACGAATGCCGGAGCGCATGCGGACTGATACCTAACCGATCGCCGCACTCAGAAACGTATCGACGGACCAAACGATCGACGCTCCTAGTGGACAACCGCCCTCCTCGATAATTGAGAAATAACGGATTGTTTCGGCGCCGTGCAAGATTAATAACCGAAGGGCTTGTCCCCTGTTTAGAATTAATGCCAGCAATTAGTGTCGTTCTGTCTTTTAGATAAGCTCGGATAGCAGCAGCGGCACTCCGATGAAACGGCACTTCACGCTCTCTTCCTCCTTTTCCCTGCACACGAACCAATCGACCATTAAGATCGATATCTTCAAGATCTAGACTCACGAGTTCGCTCAAGCGGAGCCCGGAAGCGTAGAACAACTCAAGGATAGCCTTGTCTCGTCGGCCCAAAGGCTGAGTCGCGTCTGGCATACTCAACAACCGTTCTACTTCACCCACTTCAAGATGAGCGGGAATCTTATGTTCAAGTTTGGGTGTCCCAACCAATGCGCCAGGGTCACCAGCAATTTTCCCCTCAAGTCTGAGATATCGACCAAAGACGCGTATGGCTGCCAATTTTCTGGCTGAAGAAGAGCGTGAGACGCCTCGGCGATAGAGTTCAGCCATGAAAGCCCTTACCGCTAGATCCTCGAACTCGCTGACCGGAACCGAAGACGATTTTCGCCCCAGTTGAACTGCCAAGAATTCAATGAATTGGGATAGATCGCTCTCATAGGCACGTACAGTGTGCACTGATACGTTACGGTTCAACCGTAAATGCTCAAGAAATGAGTGCAGGTGGTTGTACATTTACTTGCTTTCCATTATCTTGACACCAGATAGACAAATCATCCAACGCACGTTCAGCCATAGCCTGGCGACGCATTGATCGGCGCCGCGGCCCATTAATGAGCGGCGGTAATAACCCAAAAGTCATATTGGTAGGTTGATAGTTTCTCGAATCAGCGTGGGCAACATAGTAAGCCAATGCACCCAATGAAGTGGTACGCGGTAGGATACGGGGAACCTGACCATGACAGAGTGCCACAGCATTAAGTCCCGCAATCAAGCCTGAGGCTGCACTTTCTACGTAGCCTTCCACTCCCGATATCTGTCCAGCAAAGAACAAGTCAGCACGACGCCGTGTTTGCCAAGTCTCCTGCAACACACTTGGAGCATTAATGTAAGTATTGCGATGAATCATACCGAAACGAACAAACTTTGCATTCGTAAGACCCGGAATAAGTCGGAGCACTCGCTCCTGTTCTGCCCACTTCAACTGTGTCTGAAACCCAACCAAACTGAAATGGTCAGCAGCCAAATTGTCTTGACGTAGTTGAACCACGGCATAGGGCTCCCGACTGGTATGAGGATCGACCAAGCCAATCGGCTTCATCGGGCCAAATCGCAATGTGTCGATCCCGCGACTAGCCATTACCTCAATTGGTAGGCAGCCCTCGAAAAATTTCGTGTTGTCAAAATCATGAATCGCCGCTACTTCAGCGCTCTGAACAGACTCCACAAATTTAATGTACTCTTCGCGAGTGAGCGGGCAATTCAAATAATCACCCCTGACTTGATCAGAATCAGACAACAAAGTCCTGTCGTTTTTATCAACTTCTCGATCCCATCGTGAAGCTCGGAATGCTACGGTTTGATCGATTGAGTCGGCAAGAACGATGGGACTGATCGCGTCATAAAAATACAAATGGTCTGTGCCCACAAACGTGGCGATCTCGTCTGAAAGCGAGGCTGACGTCAGAGGCCCAGTAGCAATTATTACAGGTTCCAATGGATCGCAAGGCGGAGGGATCTCATGAATCTCCTTGCGTTGGATCGTTACCAGTGGATGAGCCTCAAGTGCGGACGTCATCTGATCGGCAAATTGTGTCCGATCTACTGCTAGAGCCGTCCCTGCTGGCACACTTGTTTGATCCCCGATCTTCATCACTAGTGACTTAAGTTGCCGCATCTCTGCCTTCAAGAGACCGACTGCGTTTGTAAGTGTGTCTCCCCGGAATGAATTACTACAGACCAGTTCTGCCAAACGGTCCGTTTGATGGACTGCCGTGGCCTGCTCGGGCCGCATTTCATAGAGGCACACCTCAACGCCAAGCGAGGCAGCTTGCCAGGCGGCTTCGCTCCCCGCCAGTCCACCACCAATAATATGAATCATGATCTGTTGGAAAGTAATCAATCAACTCGAAGCGGCAGGATAATCCCACCTCGATCTGTATGCGCTCTCAGCTTGCGATGTTACCCTTTAGACCGCAGCAAGCTCTTCACTTCTGATGTAATCACACTCGTCGTTGTCGCAAAACACTTGACGGCCGTGACGCTTCGTGGTTTTTTCAACAAGGTACTCACGCTTGCACTTCGGGCAGGCTTCGGCGAGAGGTCGCTTCCACAGCGTGAAGTCGCAATCAGGATAATTACTACAGCCAAAGAATGGAATATTTCGGCGCGTCTTGCGCTCAACTATGTCCCCGCCATCTTTTGGACAACTCACACCAGTGCTTTTGAGTTTCACATACTTACAAGTCGGATAGCTGCTGCAGGCTGTAAATTCGCCGAAACGACCCTGCTTAATAACTAGTTGCGACTCACACTTCGGGCACTTTTCCTCGAGCAACTGATCAGGTTTCGCCGCGGAAAGACCCTGCTTGGTTTCAATAATCTTCCGGGTAGTTTTGCAATCGGGATAGCCCGAACACGCCAGAAACTGACCAAACCGGCCACGTTTCACAACCATTGGTTTGCCACAATTCTCGCAGTTTTCGGCCTCTTCATCCTGACTTGGCTCGGTAGTCTCTAATTCACGTGTGTTCTCACAATCGGGGTACGCACTACACGCGAGAAACATCCCAAAACGACCGACCTTAATGATCATCGGGGCTTTACACTTGTCACAGGTTTCATCACTCGGCAGGCCCTTAACTTTAATATTGGGCATAGCCTTCTTTGCCTGTTCGAGATCCTTTTCAAATTTTTTGTAAAAGCTCGCAATCGTGCCTTGATAATCGGCGTCGCCACCCTCAATCTTATCGAGACTCTCTTCCAAAGCCTTGGTGTACTCGACGTCGAGAATGTCGTTAAAACTCTTTAAGAGTAGCTCCGTAACAAGCCGCCCAAGACGTGTTGGCTTAAATCGACCCTCGATCTTTGCGACGTACTCACGGCTTTGAAGTACGCCAATGATCGCAGCATAGGTGCTCGGTCTCCCAATGCCGTTTTCTTCGAGTTCCTTGACCAGCATTGCTTCGCTGAAACGGGGTCTGGGCTGCGTAAATTTTTGCTCAGATCTCGTTGCTTTGAGAGACAGCGTGTCACCCTTATTCAATGCTGGTAACAAGCCCTTGGTGTGTTCGTCGTCTTCGCGCGTGCCCTCTTGATCTCCTGGACCGTCACTGTTGTCTTCCACGTCCTTTGAATATGCCGAGAGCCATCCTTTAAACTTGAGCACGGAACCTTTAATCCGAAACGTATAGATACCAGCGTTGATATCCACCGTGGTGTCGTCAAAAATGGCTGGAAGCATCTGCGACGCCACAAATCGATTCCAGATAATGCGATAGATGTAAAACTGCTCCTTCGTCAGGTGTGGTTTTACTCGATCTGGATCGTATTCCATCGAAGTCGGCCGGATCGCCTCATGCGCGTCTTGTGCGCCTTTTTTTGCGCGATAAATATTGGGCTTTGCTGGCAGGTATGCCTCACCGAAGGCACTCTGAATATGTTCACGCACATCCGTTAAGGCTTGATCTGATACCCGCGTCGAGTCGGTGCGCATATACGTAATCAAGCCGACTGCATCTTCGCCAGGTAGCTCTATACCTTCGTAGAGTTGCTGCGCGATCATCATGGTCCGCTTTACTGGCATCTGCGAAGCTTGCTGCAACTTACTTGTAATGTACGGTGGCGCCGCCTGCTTTTTCCTAGCCTTAGTCCCGACAGTATCAACAATAAAAGATTCATTTGTAACTGCCTCAACAATCGTCTTTGATTCAGCTTCATTGAGAACCTTGACAGTTTTACCGTTTTTCTTCTGTAGTTTCGCCTCAAATTCCGGCGGGACTGGACCAATAAGATTCGCAAAGATGTGCCAATACTCTTCGGGGTTGAATTGTTCAATCTCGTGCTCACGATCGCACACGAGTTTAAGCGCGATCGATTGAACGCGGCCAGCACTAAGACCACGACGCACCTTATCCCACAGTAAGGGACTCAGTTTGTACCCAACGAGACGATCAAGAACACGCCGTGCTTGTTGCGCGTCCACCATCCGTTGATCGATTTCTACCGGATGTTTGAGTGCATCCACTATCGCTTTTTTGGTGATTTCGTTAAACATCAAACGATGCACGGAACGCTTCTTGCCTCCAAGTTCAGCCGCTAAGTGCCAGCCGATCGCTTCACCTTCACGATCGGGGTCCGTCGCCACATAAATGTCAGTAGCTACCTTTGCGGCTGCACGAAGCTCCTTGATGACTTTTTTCCGGGCCGGAATCGGCTCATAAACCGGTGTAAAAGCTTCATCCACGTCCACGCCAAGCTTACTCTTCGGTAAGTCGCGGATGTGTCCCATTGAAGCGACGACCTTGTAACTCTTGCCTAGATATTTATTGATGGTCTTCGCCTTAGCCGGCGATTCCACCACAACGAGTGATTTAGCCATAAGTCTTATATTCACGAAAATCGGCGTGAAAGTTATGACACACCGACTACGTTTCTAGCAAATACGTTACCATTATCCAATCAGCAGAACGAAACCAGCCAGTTCAAGAACTTCCCACCGCCATACTGCGTTTAAGGCCAAAACATTAAGCAAAACCTTAATCTGAGCCCACCCCAAATAAATTTCAGGCTTCTTCATAGATCATCGACCACTTGCACTAGAACCTTTGCTCTAATATCAAAATCACGTAATTTCTCCAATATTAAGAACTCTTCTAGCAATCCTAGGGCGACAAGCCCAGAACTTCATCCCATTGGTTTGAGCTAGAAGTGAAGGCACCCTGCTAAATCCATCACCTTCTTGGTGATAGACCACAGTTGAGCGAATCACCCTGCTTGCACTAGCACGTACCCATAGTTATAGTGAGCCAGGGTGGTTATGGATAAGTCGTTGATCCACCAACAAATTATGTAAGAACCGCCCGTAACTAATTCCCGCAAGGAAGGATTTCCCATTGACGATAAGGCAGGGCATGCTGTCGGTAGGCTTCATGCTGTTACTTTGCACTTTAGAGGTGCAGGCCGATGATCGGTCAGATGCTAAACAACAAGTGGAATTTGGTATCACAGTGGCCGAGCGAGGATTATGGCGGGAAGCCACTTATCGGTGGCAACGCGCTGTCGCCATCGACCCGACCTATGCGGCCGCATGGAATAACCTCGCCGTGGCACACGAACACGAAGGCGAGTTTGAATCAGCTCGTGAAGCTTATGAGCGTGCGCTGGCATTGGAACCAAACAACCTCTCGATCCAACAGAATTACGAACTGTTCAGGGAAATTAATGACCGCACTCAACCGTAATAAGCTCCTACTTAGCCTTACACTTGTTTGGTTCGCTAGTGGATGCGTCACGTCCTCACTGTCAGAAGTGATGATCGAAACACCCATTAAACCAAAACTGGACGTGAGTTCATTTGAGCGGGTGCTGGTGGCAGGCTTTGTGGCCGGTGGTAGCCAGGAACTGAATGCGAATCTCGAAACAGTCCGATTGCTTAGAAGTCAACTGCGCATCCAAGACGCTATGCAGGTTGTAGACGCAAACACTCTCCTGCTTAACGAGCTAGTTGAACAACAGATTGCGACAACCCGACGGACTCTCGGGGAATCGATACCACTTTTACCGCCCGATGAGATCACTGAAGAACAGGATTTTATAGCTTACGAACGCGTATTTACTGATGCAGACTTTTGGCAACGCCTAGGTAAAGAACATCGGAATCCTCTCATCATCACTGGTACGGTTCTATTTCGCCCGCAGGCGCGCACGGGCTTCGTAACTAGAGAACAAGAAACCTATGACGCCTTCGGTCGCCGACAAGTGCAACCAACTAGAACCTACAGTGAGCGACAAGGATTTGTTTTAAGTCCGAAATTTATTTTCATAGACGGCCAGACAGGAACAGTCATCTATACCGAGTCTCACCGAGAAGAAATTTTGTATGACTCACAACAGAACACACCTCCACTGTCAGGGTTTTTTGAGTTAATGGATCGTATAATTCCAACTTTTCTCAGTTCTATGAGCACTCAGACAATTCGTGGATCACGAACATTGCTTAGATAATATTGAATGGCAGCAGCAAAACGCCGGCGGATTTGAACAGGCAATTAGCCACCGTTTTACGAAAGGGACCTTAGCAAGTCGTGCTCATGACTGCGTTGCACCTGATTAAATTAGGTGTTAACCTAATAGATTCATATAGTTGATTATGGGGCCTCTAGAGAAAGCCTCGATAATTTGAGCAGTAAGGAGTAGCAAGCTTGTACGCAATTATTAAAAGTGGTGGCCGGCAACTTAAAGTGGCACCGGGCAGTTTGGTTACAGTGGACCGACTACCCGATGACCCTGGCCAGGAAGTGAACTTCGATCGTGTGCTGCTCGTCGAAAAGGACGGCGGTGAGATTGTGGCTGGAACACCTTACGTTCCTAATGCGAGTGTATTAGGAGTTGTTGATGCTGAAATCCAAGGGCCAAAAATTCGTGTGTTCAAGAAAAAGCGTCGTAAGGGATACCGGCGCACACAAGGACATCGTAGTATCTTGACGCGCATTCGAGTCAAGGACATCATCGTTAAATAAACGTTCCGATGAGACCTTCGAACCAGATTTAGTCATGGCACATAAAAAAGGACAGGGAAGCTCTCGTAACGGTCGTGACAGCAACGCACAGCGTCTTGGTGTGAAGCGATTCGATGGGAATATCGTGACTGGTGGCTCCATTCTTGTTCGCCAGAGGGGACGCCGATTCAGACCGGGGCTGAATGTCGGCGTTGGAAAGGATGATACGATTTTCGCCAAAATTGATGGTCGTGTTCGCTTTCAAGATCACGGTCGACGGGGTCGGGTAATTAGCGTACTTCCTACCGATTCCTGATTGACGAAAAGCATCCGTATCATTTGGTTATAATCCTAGGTTAATTTGGACTGCGTGCGAATTTCTTCATGTTCGTCGACGAAGTCGACATTCAAGTAACGGCGGGAGATGGTGGTCGAGGCTGTCTAAGTTTTCGACGCGAGAAGTTCATTCCGCGTGGAGGACCTGACGGAGGTGATGGTGGAAACGGAGGCTCGATCTTTCTTGTCGCAAGTTCTCACGTTAACACACTGATTAAATATCGCTTCCATCCAGAGCACAGAGCACGACGAGGGTCTCACGGTGAAGGTTCAAACCGCTCAGGTCGTAACGGCATCGATATTGAATTAGAAGTTCCAACCGGTACAACAGTCTTAGAACAAATTGATCAGGATTACCACCAACTCGTTGACCTGACGGAGGTAGGCCAGCGTGCCCTCATAGCACGCGGTGGTCAAGGAGGTCGAGGTAACGCNCGCTTCGCAACGTCGACTAATCAAGCTCCTCGACGAACAGAACCTGGGCAACCTGGTGAAGATCGTCGACTGAAATTAAAACTAAAACTGTTGGCGGATGTTGGNCTTGTGGGGTTTCCCAACGTAGGTAAATCTACACTTATTGCACGTCTCTCNGCNGCCAGACCCAAGATCGCCAATTACCCATTTACGACACTATCACCCAATCTCGGCGTTGTAACATTGTCGGACGACCGNGATTTNGTTATGGCAGACGTCCCAGGACTCATACAAGGTGCGCACCGTGGATTAGGACTCGGACAGCAGTTCNTAAGCCACCTCGAACGAACAAAAGTTCTCGTTCACATAGTGGATGTTTCCTCGGAATCAGGACGAGATCCAGTTCANGATTTCGAAATTATCTGCCAAGAACTTGAGCTATTTGTTCCGCCTACCACTGNAAAAAACGANAATCGACTNAGTGCACGGCCGAAGCTTGTGGTCGCTAACAAGATTGATGTGCTGGATGAACCTGATCGACTCGCCCGTCTGAGCAANAACATGGCCGAACGAGGAATCTTACTCTTCCCTGTTTCAGCCATAACTGGCGAAGGGTTNCCAGCTCTAGTTGAAGCGCTTTGGCAAATGGTTAAGCAGTAGNCTTATGAACGATCAAACTAGAGTCGGTATTTTTGGCGGCACTTTCGATCCAATTCATTTTGGACACTTACAGGTGGCCGCCATTGCACAGAGGGCCTTGCATTTGCATGATCTTCTGTTTCTACCATCCCACGTACCNCTACACCGAGGCTCCCCNCCCGTTGCNNATCCTGAGCATCGTCTAGCAATGATCAAATTGGCNNTGCAAAATCGAGCTGGTTTCCATGTATCGGAACTGGAATTGANTTCACNAGNNCCCTCNTACACTTCCAACACNCTGCGGCGACTCGCCAACCAAGGTTATACGCCNCAGCANCTGTTTTTTGTCATTGGNGCAGACGCATTCTCAGAAATNTCCACGTGGCGAGGTTATCCCGATATNCTAGATCAAGCACATTTCATAGTGGTTTCCAGGTCTGGACATTCAGTTGTGGAAATCCTTCGTCGTGTCTCGGGCTTAGATGACCGGATCAAAGAAATCCCGGAAGACCCCNCATTACCCGTGGACATAATACAAATGAAATTACAAAACCCGACGGTCTTTTTTGTCCAAGCTNCGACTCCAAACATCTCGTCGAGCAGCCTGCGCCGTCAGATGGAGATCGGGGAATCCGTAGANGGATTTATTCCCCCTGAAGTCTTGAACTACATCCGTCAACAAGACTTGTACGTATCATCGTCTNGGAAAAAACAGTTTTAATGACCACTAAACAAAACGAACCGTTCACCACNCACGCGACAACTCACCTGCCGGAATCAGTTAGACAAGCTGTCGAGGCAATGCGCGACAAGAAGGGTACTGACGTCGTGATCCTTGATTTTCGCGNGACTGAAGTCTTCACGGATTTCTTCGTCGTGTGTTCAGGACAACACGTCAGACAAGTCAAAGCGATNGCAGACAGCGTCGCTGAACACATGCGGACACAGGCCATTAAACCAACACATGTCGAAGGTTACAATCGTGCAGACTGGGTATTAATGGATTTTTTTGATTTTGTAGTACACATTTTTACCCCAGAAACTCGGTCCTTCTATTCATTGGAACGCCTATGGGCCAGTGGGAAATGTCTATATGTTGACAATGATAANNNTGGATNACGATTAGGAATCNTCNGCANGCACTTCGGNGTTACCCNTACTCAAGAGAGACGCAAGTCGTAACGCGACAGACGAGAAAACTTCCTCGGCAACATCTTCCTTAGATTGCTCACCATCCACACGCACCCACGTCTCTTNTAATTGCTCAAGATAGCTCTTGCGAACTCGACCAAGCAAAGCTAGGTCACGNTCGTACCGGTCGCGACCAACTGCCTTCCGCCGAGCTGCAGTNTCAGGCNTGATGTCNAGAAGCACTGTCAGGTTTGGCTCCGGTAAGAAGCGCTGAATATCAGTCAACCATGCAGGATCCANGTCTTGCGCTGTACCATAAGCAATGCTAGANGCCACATACCGATCGCAGATGATTACAAGACCGCCAGTCAACCATCGNTCTAGGTCGCTCCGACGTTCATATCTATTNGCNACGTAGAGCAATTGCATCACATCNCTNGGGTAATCTCGCTCACCCTGCAGCGCCCNAGCGATCTCCTCNCCAATAGAGGTCCCGTAGTCTGGAAAGGAAACAACTCGTGATTTATTACCATNTTNTCGCAATCGGTCACGCAGCAGTTGNGCCTGAGTCTCTTTTCCACTTTGNTCGAGNCCTTCGAACGCTATTAAAACTCCTGCCATGTGTGCTCCTATAAACAATGGAACTCGTCAGTCAGCATNCCCTCAAGTGACTCACGGGATTTAATGAGTCGCCATTGTNCNCCTTCGACCAATACTTCAGCTGGCCGAGGTCGACGATTGTAATTCGATGACATCGTGGAACCGTAAGCACCCGCATCAAGAATTCCAATGACATCTCCAACTTCCAACGGCGGTAAACAATGATCCGTGCCGAAAGAATCACTGCTCTCGCAAAGCGGTCCAACAACATCATACATAGTACTTGACCCACTCCTGGCGACTGCCGGTATTAGGCGATGCCGAGCACCATACAGGGCTGGACGCATAAATTCGCTCATGCCAGCATCGAGAACAGCAAAAAACCTGTCAGTTGACTGTTTCTTTACATCAACCACCCGTGAGATTAACGCGCCCGCAGGACCCACAAGCCAGCGTCCTGGCTCAAGCAACATCGTTAAATTAGAACCGTGAAATTCGTCGATTAACATCGATACATAGTCAGCAATTTCGACTACTTCTGATCCATCATGTGAAATTCCTAGTCCGCCACCAACATCTACATGCTCCAAGACAATACCAGACTGGGCGAGCTCCTGAGCTAAGCCGATTAGCATGCGTGTCGCTTGACGAATTGGTTCGATCTTTACAATCTGAGAACCGATATGCGCATGGACACCGACGAGCTTCAATTCTTCTCTGCTTGCTGCTTCACGATAAATCGTTAAGGCATCTTCAATGGGAACACCAAACTTGGCGCGTTGGATGCCAGTCGAAATATGAGGGTGGCTGAGAGCGTCGATACTAGGATTAATCCGAACAGATACATTGGCTATTAGTTTATGCCCGCGTGCTATCTCCTGAATCCGCGCCAACTCCCCAGGCGACTCTACATTGATTGTCTTAACGCCCAGAGAAACAGCCTTGAGTAGTTCATTCGTTGTTTTACCAACACCCGTGAATACAATTTCTTGTGGCGTGTATCCAGCCCGTAAAGCCACTTCCATCTCTCCACCTGAATTGACATCGACAGAGGCCCCTAAGCCGCGAAGCAACTTCACGATGCCGAGTGTTGAGTTTGCTTTCAAAGCGTAATGCACAGCATGCGGGTATTTTGACAATAAACGAGTTAACTCAAGGTACCGACGACTGATTTCGTTAGCACTGTAGACGTATGAAGGCGTTCCAACTGCATCGGCAAGATCGACCAATCGCACACCATCGCAACTCAAGANGCCTTGATAATCATGAAATCCGGTCATAATCAACAGTTGTATATTATGAAAACGCCTNCCATCTGGAACANTCGATCACGGCTGACAAACTAGCGCTTNGCCGCACAACCNCAAGATNACTAGGANCTAAGGTTGAAATNGGCCAANGNGGAGATCAATNGATTCGAGAACCGCAGGTTNACTGTTCAATAAATCGTATCCTGCGAAGAAAGTGAACCACGGTTAACTGGTAATTTGAACAGGTCGCTTCGCAGGAAGTGCCGNAGNATCCGCAATAAGGTTTTGGNCCGCTGGGGCTTCATCGATTTGCCAAGCGTTAACATCTTCAAGGACTTTCGCAGCGAAAGCTGTATGGAGTTTGTGCCCNCCACGATGTGCTACCACATGTCCGATAATAGGATANCCAAGCAACACNAGGTCGCCAACCACGTCAAGAATTTTATGCCGAACAAACTCATCTTCATAACGNAGCACGCTGTTCAAGACACCTGTTTCACCAAGGACNACAGCATTATCAAGTGATCCTCCGAGGGCCAGTCCTTNACGTCGCAGCATCTCGACTTCCTTCAGAAAGCCGAAGGTGCGTGCTGGTGCAATTTGATCAATGAAGGCTGTTTCATCTAATGGGATCGTCCGAGACTGATGACGTAATAATGGATGATCGAAACTGATGCTGTAGGTCACCTTAAACTGCTCTGCAGGGTACAAAGCGATCCGCTTNTCTCCCTGGTCCAAGGAGATCGCTCGCAAAACCCTTAGGTAANGTCTTGGCATGCCGAGTTGTTTTATTCCAGCTTCCTGAATCAAATAGACGAACGGCGCAGCGCTGCCATCCATGATCGGGACCTCTGGAGAGTTCAACTCAACCACCACGTTATCAACACCAAGACTCACCAGAGCAGCAAGCAGGTGTTCGATGGTGTCGACTGAAGCGGCATCACNCGAGAGACCCGTCGCATAACCCGTCGCATAGCGGATGCTCGATAAATTTTCAACAGTGGCAGGTATTTCTAGGCCNCCAAGGTCGAGACGCTGAAAACGAATGCCGTAATCTGCTGGGGCCGGCTTNAGTGANAANGTNACCTTNTTGCCGGAATGCAGGCCAATGCCGGCGCAAGAAACAGCTCGTCGTAAAGTTCGTTGCACGGTCATATCTTTTCAGCTCATAACTATATGGCTTTTNCCAATCTACTGNCATNTATTGTGATTCTTTTGGAATTATCGGTCAAGATAAGGCTTTTAAACAGTAGGTAAACATGCAGGTTAGAAGCATGATNTTTGCTATTTTTTGAGTGCTAGTCACGCATCAAACGACTTTAACTGCTCGATTCTGGTCACCATAGAGAATCNTCGACAAACTCGCCCCCGTAAATGATTCGGGGTTCTTACAAATAACCTCAGGAGGCCCTTCAGCTACAATCCGCCCTCCCTCTTCACCNCCTTCTGGACCTAGGTCAATGACATGATCAGCACATTTAATGACGTCNANATTATGCTCAATAACGATTACCGTATTACCTTGATCTACAAGTTTATTAAGCACGTCCAATAGTTTCCGNGTGTCTTCAAAATGGAGTCCAGTCGTGGGTTCATCCAGGATGTATAAACTCCGNCCNGTTCCNCGACGTGCTAGTTCCTTGGCGAGNTTCACTCGCTGTGCTTCTCCTCCACTCAAAGTAGTCGCCGACTGGCCAAGCTTGATGTAACCNAGNCCTACATCTTGCAACGTTCGAAGTTTCACTTCGATGGGTGGAAAATTTTCAAGGAATGGAAGAGCCTGATCGACAGCAAGCTCTAGAACGTCGGCTACGGATTTACCTCGATATTTAATCTCTAAAGTCTCACGATTGTACCGACGACCTTTACAGGATTCACACGTTACATAGACATTAGGCAGAAACTGCATTTCGATCGCAATCACTCCGTCACCCTGACATGTTTCACAGCGTCCACCCTTGACGTTGAATGAAAATCTACCCGGGCGAAAACCTCGAGCTTTCGCTTCAGGTANCATTGCAAACAACTCGCGAACAAAAGTGAACAGCCCCGTGTAGGTTGCAGGATTTGATCGTGGNGTGCGACCAATCGGCGATTGGTCAATCTGGATGANTTTATCGATGAACTCAGTGTTATCGATNCGNTCATGCTCTCCAGGTTTGTCAGAGGCCCTGTACAAAGTCTTGGCCAACGACCGATAGACAATGTCATTAACAAGGGTCGACTTACCAGAGCCGCTGACTCCAGTAATGGCAGAGAAAACACCCATGGGAATTCGGACATCGATATTTTTGAGATTATTGGCTCTGGCACCACGTACACACAACGCANCACGNNCCGCTTGCCTTCGTTTAGATGGACACGGAATGTTTCGTTCGCCACGAAGGTACTGGCCCGTTAGNGAATTACTTTTGTGANTTAGTAATGCCTCAACTCCACCTTGAAAAATCACTCGGCCACCATGTTCACCGGCACCCAGTCCAAGATCGATTACATAATCTGCCGANCGGATTGTTTCNTCNTCATGCTCGACAACAATCACGGTATTCCCTAGATCNCGTAGACTGGCNAGCGTCTCAAGTAAAAGGNGATTATCGCGCTGATGGAGACCAATCGANGGTTCGTCAAGCACGTACAGCACACCAACAAGCTTCGCACCGATCTGNGTTGCNAGTCTTATGCGTTGACCTTCTCCNCCTGANAGTGTTGCAGCACTGCGATCGAGCGCAAGGTACCCAACTCCAACATCATCAAGAAATCGTAACCTTTCNAGAATTTCACGAATGATNCGACCACTAACTAAGNGTTCNCGATCAGTTAATTCCAAGTNNGAAAAAATATTNATGGCGTCAGATATTGCCAAACGCACATACTCAGAAATCGTNCGTCCCTTAACTGTCACTCCACGACTGTGAGGTTTCAATCGCTCNCCTTTACACGAATCGCANTTGAGAAGAGCGCGGTACGGTTCGAGTGTTGTTTGATCGGAAGGGTCTCCTTCCTCGTAACGCTTCCGCATATTTGTCACAATGCCTTCGAACCCATTACTCGAAGACTCGCGTTTGCGCGGAACGTTACTTCGGCGATGTTTTCCTTCTTTGCTATCAATCTTTCGTGAAACCTCTGGACGACCGTAAAACAGTAATTCCTTCATCTTTTTAGGTAAGAGCCGAAACGGTTTGTCGAGAGGCACATTGAATTTACGGTTGATACGACCCAGCGCTTCGCGAACCAGTTTCTTGTCTCCCTGCACCCAAGGTTCGATTGCGCCATCAAGTAGTGAACGTGACGAGTCAGGAACGATCCGCGCAGGATCGAAATCCTTTACCACACCAAGGCCTTGACACATTGTGCAAGCGCCATGTGGAGAATTAAATGAAAACGCGCGAGGGGTCATCTCAGGCATACTGATGCCACAATATGCACAGGCTAGCACTCTCGAAAATAATCGGTCTCCACCGTCGTAACTATTAATGATGACAGTATCATCAGCTAGTTTGAGCGCTACTTGGATCGATTCACTGAGTCGCCGCTCCAGACCCGGCTTCACAATCAATCGATCTACAACTACTTCGATGGTATGTTTCCGACGACGGTCAATTTTTAGGTCACTTTCAAGTGCCTTCAACTCACCATCAACGCGCACTCGAGTAAACCCTTTACCTCGCAAAGCGGCCAGTTCTTTCTTGAATTCACCCTTCCGTCCTCTGACAATCGGTGCAAGAATGTTGACGCGCTCGCCATCTGGATCAGCTTTCACCAGGTCGATGATTTGNTCTACCGATTGGGAGGCAATCTCTCGNCCGCANTGCGCACAGTGCGGTACGCCAATACTAGCGAAGAGNAATCGNAGGTAGTCGTATACCTCAGTNACCGTNCCAACNGTTGACCTCGGNTTAGACCCNGTTGTCTTTTGCTCAATTGAAATGGAGGGTGACAGGCCGTCTATTGCATCAACGTCAGGCTTCTCCATCTGTTCAAGAAACTGACGAGCGTAAGCCGANAATGATTCAACATACCTGCGTTGTCCTTCAGCATACACNGTGTCAAATGCTAGTGACGATTTCCCTGAACCAGAAAGTCCAGTAATGACAACGANNTGATCCCGTGGGATGTCAACGTCAATATTCTTGAGATTGTTAACGCGTGCACCGCGTACGGCGATTGTTTNGTGNGACATNTCGCACGGTCAGGCTGTTCTTATCAATGCTNAACCTTAATATTTTATCACCAACTTCCTANACTNTATTCAACTGTTCAATGTGCCANGATACGAANAGTCGGCCGCANCCAAATTAACNACAACTANCNAGATCTCTGGTGCAANTCACCCTAGNTAAACGTNTAAGTGATACGCNACTTCATTGGATGTCACAACGAGGCCACCTCTAGGGTTAATGGCTACCCCAACCAATNCCGGCGCNGTCAAAACCTGCTCTGTCTTACCCTGATCCGTNACACGGTAAAGACCACTAGCACCAGCAAGCGCTTCAACGATGTANAGTGTCCCATCTTTATCAAACGTTAATCCCTGAGGNCGACCGAATACAGTATCNAGAGGCTGNACTTCNCCTNGTCTATTTATNCGATAGATGGTNTCAGNCGACGAAAGAGTTGGAGCCGATACNTATAAAGCCTGATCNTTAGGTCNCACTGTAAGGTGAAANGCTGCAACACTAGCTGGCAGNGAAGCAAAGACAGACTTCTTGCCGGNNTGATCGACNTNAAAAATCGTNCCAGAACGNTCACCAACAAACAAAGTGCCATCANTATCAAATGCCAATCCACTCGCAANNCCNAGATCTGTCGCAACCGTCTCGACCTGTCCCGTTGGNGAAACACGGTAAACAGTCCCCTCAAAACGACTCGACACATAAAGTTGATCGAAGCTATCGAAAACCATTGAGGTNGGATTGGCAATGCCAGACACGAACGGTTCGCGATTTCCATTTGGTGTGACACGAAAAATNGAAACTGGCGCCTGGTGCTCNCGAGTCCCACTAAAAGTCACGTACAANTTACCAGCACGATCAAAAACGGGACTGTCAACTTGATGTAAACTCGTGGCAACCGGCGCACCGATGTTAATCTCAGCCGTCGCTGNTNGCTGTCCACCAATCGTAATCANNGCTCGGCCAGTCGGNACACCTAGAGGCACCAAAACCCTAAGNAGTTTTGACGATGCAAATACAATTCTGGTGAAAACNTCACCGATNCTNATTTCCGGNAACTCTCCAACTTCNTCAAGAAAACCTTCACCCTCAATCGTGACACGNCCCCCNTCGATTGCCCAAGAGGGNCGAACAACGGTCATNTTAGNTAGCTTATGAGGCATGCNAGTNGAGAGATCTCAATAATGTAGATCNGNAATTCCAAATCAANTGNTCGATTCAAGNATCTTNAACTTNAAGAATCGTCTAATTCGATGTTCCAGTAAATGTAATCGCGCCAGNTTTCTGGAGTTTCACGNAGACCGACNGAGATTCTGATAGCCGGTGTCCGTGTGGGTCGTTTAGGCATGCGAATCAGTCGCATNCCAGCNTCANNTGGCGTCCTNCCGCCTTTACTTCGATTACANGNAATGCAGCANGTNACAATATTCTCCCAATCCTTTCGTCCACCCTGCGCAACCGGAACNATGTGNTCAAACGTAAGGTCAGTCGACGGTGGTGTCTGCCCACAATACTGACAGGCGTGGTGATCCCGAGCGTAGATATTCGCACGGGAAAACGGAACNGTGTCGAANCGCCGCTTAATCTTAATATAACGAAGAAGTCGAATAACNGATGGCAGNTTAATNCTAAACGANACCGAACGAATCTCACGATCGTAGACNGAAACAACTTCNACTTTACCTTGACATAAAAGCGTGATGGCTTTCTGCCAGTTCACNACCTTNAGTGGTTCGTATGTAGCATTAAGNAGGAGGGTTTGTTCCATACCTAAACATCACNATCCGACGNGAATCTNNTCGNTAATCAAAGCGATNGCCTCTCGTATCTGNTCAATGCCTTCAGGACGAACCGGTAGNAACGGGTACCGGGGAGGACCTCCATAATAACCAGTAAGNTCCAAGGCCGCCTTTAACCCTGGAACTCCATAAACGGTTGTAACAAGATTCGCNAGTGGGGTCAGTTGTCGCTGCACGACAAGAGCTTGNTCTAACTTGTGCTCTTGAACTAACTGTAACAANTTAACGCAAAGTGCAGGTTGCNCNGCAGCAAGAGCCAGAANNCCTCCTANGGCACCGACACAAAGACTNGCAAAAAACGTCGGTGCNGAACCCACCAAAACACTGAAGCCTGGACTCGCTTNAACAACTAGATCGCCAACCTGCTCAATACTTCCACCAGACTCTTTAATTCCGATTATNTTGGGATGCTCTGACAACTTGCCAACTGCNATTGGTGACANGTTGACGCCAGTGGCTGCCGAAAAATTATAGAGTAGGACTGGAATCGGAGCTGCATCTGCAACAACCGTATAGTGCCTGATCAAAGCNTCCTCAGTCATCANTCGCTTAAAAAAAGANGGCGTNCGGACGAGTNCAGCATNTGCACCAGCGTCCGCAGCACGACGCGTTGCTGTAACTGTGGCACGAGTCGATTCTCGCCCAGTNCCTGCAATTACCAAACGACNCNCTGGCATCACANTTCTGGNAGTCNCAATCAGCTNGTCTGCNTCGTTATCGTTGACNTGTGCCGACTCNCCGTTAGTGCCAAGCACAACGATTCCAGCAAGNTCAGTCTCCATCCAGCGCGCGAGATTATCACGTAGAGCANCAAGATCGAGTTCGTCGTCGACAAATGGAGTTGGTATNGGTGCAAAGACTCCANAAAAATTCACNNAGACTCCNCTNTAAGCAAGTATCCCANCGCTACAGGCAACANGAAGGNCTCGGNAGGTCCAGCATTGTATGGAGACCTGGCGAAGCTTCNATGACTTTTGGAATTGAATTCACAGCNATCGACGCAGTAGCAATGTCACCGNGNACACCNCCACTTATCTTCATTGCAATTTTAGGCGAGCCNGTAATGCTAACGGAGTCGTATGATTCNGGAGCACCGAGATAGGCTTCCATNTGCAATTTGATCGCCACACGTCCGGCGCGATANCCTACTCCATCTTGCANNATTCCACAGACGTATCCTGGTCGNACAGTAAGGAACTTACTGGTTATACGTTTACTNGCAATTTTAGGTTTTATCGTATCGGTCACCCNATCGATTTTCCACCCAAGAGCATCAGCAATCATTGAAATTGATTCCGCCAACCCAACATGTCGAACTGNNCCCTCTAAAACCTTCGCTCGAAACTCTGCTCTAGTCAGACCGCAACCAATCTTCTNCTGAAAGGGTAAGCGTCGAGTGCTCGCATCCTGAANCCGATNAACTCGTATACGATCAACTCGCTCGCAAACTCCAGTCAAAGATATCGGTAGAGCATCCATCGTGAATCCNGGGTTAACTCCCGTGCCCAAGACNGCCACTTTAGATCGCTTCGCCAACCGATCAATGCGACGTGCATACCTAACATTTCCGGTGACCGGATANGACAACTCTTCAGACGTNGACACTATCGGNAATTTAACTCTGAGAATCGTCTCAATNTGCGNCGTTACCTGCTTTAGCGACGAACTNGTGCACAAAANGACCGCNTCAGCCTTCACACGNNTACAGGTNGAACNTATGTCGGGNTCGACCGTGACACCGAGTCGANGCCCAANNCCAGCTAACAATCCANCNTCGTGGCCAATTTTTGATGGATCNANGTCAACNGCTCCNACCACCTTAAAGCCNGNTCGCGCGACCANTTGCCCAAGAACAGCGTTTCCAATCGGCCCGAGACCGACCTGTATCACACGAATCGACATTAACTGTTTCTCCCACGCTTGTACGNGAACGCACAAAGCATATTGCNANAGTANTNTTTAAAATTACTATTATACGATGATCGACTGAATTCTGGCCTTACCCGAGNTCTGTTATTGAGAATGGTGTAGCATGCCTCAAGNTTGATCGNNCNTATAAGGGNGCACGAAGGAGACTTTCAATGAAGCGNCTCAGTTTAATGATATTTGGCATGCTGCTNGGCATGATTACTCTGGTCGCGGNAGATTTANANATCGAANACCTTAATGTTAGGCATTCGATTTCAGAATTACTCCAACCGGTCTCCTCTGCNGACTCAGAGCANNAGCCAGTNAATAGATTGCTCCTANCATCACCGACTGGTCGATACTCTGCTCGAAACGCGAACTATGACATCNANGTCCGTCTGGATCCCGANNCCCACATGCTNGAAGGCCGAGAACTACTAACGTGGCGTAATGACTCTGGACGAGCCACCTCCGAACTACAGTTTCATTTGTACTACAACGCCTGGAAAAATACGAAGTCGACGTGGATGCGAGANNACCTGCNAGCACGAGGTGAANCTTTTCTTTCTAGACCNCCAGAAGACTGGGGATGGATTANCGTAACAAANATTGAACTTCCAGCAACAGAGAATACCGNTGCCATTAANCTGACGAGTGANGCTCGTTACATTGCTCCAGACGACGATAATANGGATGATGAAACTGTTTTGTCGGTNCNGCTACCGGATCAAGTTGANCCTGGNGAAACGCTNCAAGTGGAAATTGAATGGAAGTCAAANATTCCACGAACATTTTCTCGAACTGGAGTGGTNGGAGATTTCTTTTTCATTGCTCAATGGTTTCCAAAAATTGGTGTTCTAGAAACTTCTGGNTGGAACTGCCATCAATTTCATGTAGGCACAGAATTCTATGCTGATTATGGNGTNTATGACGTTCGTNTCACCGTNCCAAAAGGTTGGATAGTCGGNGCNACNGGAGTNAGGCAANGCTTGGAAAATAACAGTGANGGAACAAGNACACACCAATATNTACAAAAAGATGTTCATGACTTTGCGTGGACCACGAGTCCAAATTTNATTGAGCGAATCGAACNNTTTGAACACGAGAGTTTACCTGACGTNGAAATGCGCCTACTTCTGCAGCCCGAGCACGAGGGACAAGCGGAACGCCATTTCAGAGCCACNCGTACTACTCTGANGCGGTACGGCGAGTGGTTCGGCGCCTATCCTTACACCCAACTCACGATAGTGGATCCCGCATGGCAGAGTGGTGCAGGCGGNATGGAATACCCAACCTTGTTTACGGCGGGAACGTCTTGGCTTGCACCNAGCAANNTAACCCGACCTGAAGGCGTTACCATTCACGAAGCTGGCCATCAATTTTGGNACGGGTTAATCGGNAACAATGAATTTGAATATGCCTGGCTGGATGAAGGGCTCAATACATTTTCCACCGCTAAGGCAATTGAGGCAGAAGACTTACCTAATTATCATTCTGTGCGTTATTTTGGAGGCTTCCTTCCTTACGTCTTTAATGATATTCCACGCTCTAGAGCCACAGATGGTAACCGTCTAAGTGGCTATCGCACCGCGGCTCGTTCAGACGCTCAATCGACGCCGACCTTCCAATACTGGCCAGGCACTGGCGGCGCAATCTCATACAACAAGACAGCATTGTGGTTGCACACTCTGGAACGCCATCTCGGTTGGGAGAATGTTCAGAAAATACTTTCAACTTTTTTTTCCAGATTTAAATTCAGGCACCCACTGCCTCAAGATTTTTTTGCCACGGCAAATGAGGTTGCAAATGCGGATCTCGACTGGTTTTTCGATCAGGTGCATCGGAGCTCGAATGTATTCGATTATGGTATCCAACAGATAGGAAGCCGACCTCAGGGTGGTCGTGGCTTTTCAGGAGATGGAGAGCCGATATTCACTGATCGCAGTAATAATGAGCAGTTTCAGACGGATGTAGTGGTACGTCGATATGGTGAAGCAATCTTTCCGGTCGATATCTTAGTGACGTTTACGAACGGTGAAGAAGTACGAGAGACATGGGATGGAGTAGCACGATGGAAACTGTTTACTTATCAGCGTGCCGCACAAATCTTACAAGCCGAAGTCGATCCGGATTCCGTTTTACTTCTAGATCTGAACCGAACGAACAATAGTAAAACCATGAAACCAATGACAAACATCGCTACTACCAAATGGATGCTCAAATGGATGACCTGGCTGCAAGATGTAATGCTTACTTATGCGTTCTTTGTGTAAGTGAGAAATAATCACGAAGAGACAAACAACAATACACAAAGTTATGACGATTACCCAAGTGTTCCACGACGGCATTCAGCGGGTAAAAGCGGCGCCGGTCATTTTAATCGGGATTTTTCTGACAACCCTGATCTTAGCCCTTCCCCAAGGACTTATCCTGCGTGACATGCTGCGTACGCATCTGGGAGATAGTTTGGCGGCCGAAGCTGTTGCAACTGGCGTCAACTTCAACTGGTGGCAAGAGTTTAGCGCCCAAGCAAAAGGTCTTGGCACCACCTTCTCTCCAACAATCATAGGGTTTGCTGCCGTACTCGATAATATTAGCGACTTACTTGATAATCGATCGCTGACGACTGCCGTCGCAGGCATCACTGTAATCTATCTGGCGGTGTGGACTTTCCTTCTTGGAGGCACACTGGATCGTTATGCTCGCAATAGACCCATCAGAACTGCGGGTTTCTTTGCAGCAGCAGGTGTATATTTTTTCAGATTTTTGAGACTGGCAATCATTAACTTGGCAATCTATGCATTCATGATGGGCATCGTGCACAGTTGGCTATTCGATAATCTTTACGAATGGTGGATACGAGATCTCAACGAGGAACGGACGGCCTTTTTTCTACGAACACTACTGTACGTCGTATTTGTCTCAGGTCTTGTGATCTGCAACATAGTATTGGACTACGCTAAGATTCGAACCGTGGTTGAAGACCGTCGCAGCATGATCGGTGCCACACTGGCCGGATTTCGTTTCGTTGTAAGACATGCCCGCCGTGTTATTGGTCTGTANTTCCTCAATTCCTTAGTTTTCATTGGGATACTAGCAAGCTATGCCATCTTCGCACCCAGTGTTGGTGGTGTAGGGGGCTCAATGTGGTGGGGGTTTTTAATTAGCCAGGCATACATACTGGCTCGCCTATGGATTAAACTCGTCTTTCTCGCGAGCCAGACGGCTTTNTTCCAAGCGGAACTTGCTCATGCTGGATACACAGCGGCGCCGTTACCGATCGCACCAGACTCCCCTGCTGCGGAAGCTATCGCCGAGAGAACACCCCGCCAATAAGATGAGAAAACGATGAGCGCTGATGCTGACAAGATTGCCGCCTGGATAAAACAACAGGTAGTGGCATCCGCTGCCGATGGACTTGTCGTGGGACTAAGTGGCGGAATCGATTCTGCAGNCGTTGCGCGACTATGCCAAATCGCCATGCCTAATAATATTCTTGGGGTTCTTTTGCCTTGTCACAGCGATCCTCAAGACGAAGCTGACGCCAATCTCCTTGCGCAGCACTTTAAGTTACCAACTATCACCATAGAACTTGANANAAGTTATGATTCTCTACTTAAGCAACTCCAGGGANCCCTTGCATCTNAGACCGACGGCAGCAGAATGCCCGAAGCGAATCTAAAACCTCGTCTACGCATGACTTCACTTTATTTNGTGGCCAACACTTTTAACTACCTTGTTGCTGGTACCGGNAATCGNAGTGANCTTGAGATTGGATATTTCACTAAATACGGTGACGGTGGTGTAGACATGCTACCGCTCGGCAATCTATTCAAGGATCAGGTGCGGACGTTGGCCCGTGAACTTGATATCCCAACTCCAATCATCGAAAAAGCGCCGAGTGCTGGACTGTGGCTCGGCCAAACTGATGAAAACGAAATGGGCTTCTCCTACGCGGATCTAGAGTTGTATCTGCGTGAGAACTCGAAAGANTTACCAGTCGAATTGACGTCTCGTATCGAACATTTGATGCGATCAAGNGCACACAAACGGGTCCTCCCGCCACGNCCCCCNGAATTTGACGAATAAAANTTTAGGTGGTGAGTTACGNTGTCGNAGAATCGATAAGTCGTCGTACCGTGGCAACTATATGCGNCGTNGAAATGCCATAACGATCAAATAATTCATCAGGTTGTCCACTTCTTGGAATATCCTTGACAGCCAAGCGGTGGACTTGAATCCCGAGAGCGCCNACAGCTGCACTAACAGCATCGCCAAGGCCACCATTAACATAGTGATCCTCGACTGTAATGAGGGCGTTACCGGTTTGACGAGCTGAGTCAACTAAAGTCGCGACATCGACAGGTTCAATCGAATACGCATCAATTACACGGATCGGAGTCCCGGCCTCCAAAAGTTCATCGCTGGCTTTCAGGGCTTCAAATACGGTGATTCCAGCGGCGACGATCGTGGCCACAGCCAATGGAGCGTCTCGTATCACCTTGGAACCACCAATCTCGAATTTCTCATCGGCGCCATAAATAACAGGGGTTGCAGGTCGAGTCGTTCTGATATAAACCATCCCCTTATGCGCTGCCGCTGCCATAACGAGTCGCTCGGTACTCATCGCATCACAGGGATACAGCACTGTGCAATTAGGCACCGCACGCATCATCGCAAGATCCTCAAGCGCCATTTGTGATGGTCCGTCTTCGCCAATTGACACACCGGCATGCGAACCAGCAAGTTTTATATTCAAGTTACTAATACCCGCCATACGAATAAAATCATAGGCNCGNGATAAGAAACATGCGAACGTGGANGGAAANGGAATTGCACCTCGGCTAGCAAGTCCCATAGCGGCACCAACCATCGCCTGTTCAGCAATGAAAGTTTGATANAAACGANCNCCGTGCGCTTCCTCGAANGCGTTACTGAATGTCGAGTTGCTCACATCCGCATCGAGCGCAACGACTCTCTGATCAACGGCTCCCAGAGTCGCNAGTGCNNTCCCGTANGCCTTCCGTGTCGCCACCTTGGCATCAGTGTCGTACTGCGGCGTTAGGACGTTCGCGTCATTCGCAGGTTGCATCGTCTCGGCAGGCAANGCGGATGGTGAAGGAATCTTCGGAGTGACTAATCCGGCTGTCAACCGTGCTTCAAGTTCCGCAACGGCACGATCAGCNTGNTCNCCTTTCTTGAGNGCCTTACCGTGCCAGTTNTCAAGGCCNTCAAAGATTGACACTCCTTTACCTTTCAGCGTCCGAGCCACAATCATCGTGGGACGATTCTTGGTTCGGCGAGCCTCTTCTAATGCCTTAAGAAGCGCGCCGATATCATGCCCGTCCACGACAATGGCATGCCAGCCAAAAGCAATCCATCGTTTCGCATACTCATCAACATCGTGACCCCATTGAGTCTGNCGGCTTTGACCCAANGCGTTCACATCGGTCACGNCACANANTGAGTCAAGCTTGTGATGTGCCCCAACCTGTGCGGCTTCCCATACTGATCCTTCCGCNGATTCTCCATCCCCAATCAGCGNGTAAGTCCGATAATCNGAATTAATTCGCCTCGCATTCAGAGCAATGCCTACCGCNGCACAAATNCCCTGCCCTAACGAACCTGTTGCTACATCAACGAACGGTAACCGTGGAGTTGGATGGCCCTCAAGGTCGGAATCGATACAACGAAGCTTCGTTAATTCTTTACGGGAGATTACGCCGGCTTCAGCCCATGCAGCNTACANCAATGGGGCCGCATGTCCTTTCGACATCACAAATCGATCATTTCCAGAATGTTGTGGATTCTGCGGATCAAACCGCATCTCGCCAAAAAACAAAGTCGCCACGATGTCCGCTGCGGAACAACAACTGGTCGGATGACCGCTACCAGCCGCAGTCGTAGAGCGAATGGAGTCAATGCGAAGCCGTGCGGCAATATTTTGCAAAGCAGGAACTAAAGAAGCACTATCGACCGACACAACTCACCTCCAAAACAGTAGTCTAGGCTTTACTGACCATATTGTAGTACTCAAACAACTCAACTGTACACTACACAGCTAGTATCTTCTCGCTAAGATCATTCTGAGCAAGGAACAGCCTGTTTACTCTGACCAGTCAATTATAATAGGGCCATGCTTGTATTACGCTATATGTACGTTTTGACGCTTGCTGTGTGGCTTGGAGGCATGATTATCCTGGGAGCGCTGGCAGCTCCAGCAACGTTCGACACACTCCAAGCGCGAAACCCCTCTGGTGGCCGTGTGGCTGCAGGTGCTGTCTTTGGTGAAATGTTAAAGCGGTTTCATCGGGTGAGCTACGTGGCAGGAGTGATTATGATTGCGTCCCTGATTGGCATGGCTGCTCTGGGACAACGTCCAACAGATTTCGGCGTCCGCCTCGGCCTGTTGTCGATCATGCTGCTACTGAGCCTAGGCTCTGGAATGGTGGTAGCGGAACGTGTCGAAAAATTGCAGCAAGCCACTGCTGGGCCGATCAGTGCACTACCCAGTGATGACCCAAGACGACAACAATTCGGGCGACTGCATGGCCTGTCGAATCTCCTGATGATGATGAACGTCGCAGGAGGATTGGCACTTGTCTATTGGGAAGCAAAAGGTTGAACAGGAAATTGCTCGCACCAAGGTGTTATCGAGCCCATGATATAGTGCCTTCGTGATGCTTGACGAAGTTACCCAAGCTGTTCTTTCTCGGGACGAAATTGTACGTTACCTACGCGAGTCGCATGAAGGCGGTAAAGCTGACACCAAAGAGCGAATTCACGCCTATCTTGAGGAACTGCGAACAACCCAGCGAATACCGTTCTATCGTGCTCTTAAACATCCGCTGTACCCGATATTTAGAAAACTGGATTTGTGTCCAGAACACGTCGATATTCCAGTAGCAGCCACGCGTAAGGGTCGAGTTATCTATGCGTCGAATCATAAAAGTCATCTCGACTATTTAGTGGAACCAGTGGTGCTCGACGACCACGGTATTCGTCCACCGATTATCGCAGCCGGTATCAATCTGTTTGGTGGTCCACTAGGTTTACTGCATCGCCACATCACTGGAGCAATGCCCGTTCGACGCAATACCAAAGATCCTGCGTACTTGGTGACGCTAAAGGCTTATGTCGCGGAACTGCTACAACGGCATGATCTCTTAGTTTATCTTGAGGGCGGTCGTTCATATAACGGTGCTATGAAATCACCAAAGACAGGACTACTCCATGCGGCTCTGCAGGCAGATCGCGAGAATATGACTGTCGTACCAGTCGCGATAGCTTATGATCTCGTGCTCGAAGATCAAGTACTAGCCAAACAGGGAACGAAACGCTCTCAACGTCCGTTTACTCGTGAGTTAACTGAAATGGTTCGTTACGGTATGGGGTATCACTCACGTGCCTTTGTCACCTTTGGATCTCCAATGACGTTACAGGAATGGAATCCAGAATCACGTCGATCAGTCATGGATTTGGCCAAACTGATTGGTGAGAAAATAGGTAAGTTGCACAAAGTACTGCCGACCGCACTCCTGGCAGCAGCGCTTCGGCCCTCTATGTTAAAAAACGATTTAATTGATCGAATCGATGGACTCTTGGACGAGTTGCGTCAAGCAGACGCTAATTTATCAGTAGCGAGTGGTGCCGAAGCCCTAGAACAGGCAACTGAACCACTAGTCACACGAGGCATCATCGTGGTTGAACACGATCGTTATCGAGTGCGTGAGCGCACTGTTCTCCGTTATTACGCGAGAACAATCAAGCATCTGCTCTCGCCAACAGGACATGTCACACATTGAAGCCGAGTCGATCCATTCCCCATCACGTCTGATATGATTCCTGCATGCCGCAGATAGATAAAGCGGCGCCTACGCCGTCGCTCACGGATCTCAGTCGGGCTCTAAAGACTCCATTTGTCCCTATTTCAGCAGATTGGTTTCTAATGGGTAGCACGACCGGACAGGCGGACGAACGCCCATTACACCGTGTTTGGGTCGATGCATTCGAAATGGCTGTGTATCCCGTTACGCGGGCACAGTATAAAGAGTTTCTGCAATCATCCAAGCATCAGCCATTGCCTCGGGACTGGCACAATCCGCTCTTCACAAGTCCAGACCAGCCGGTCGTCGGCGTGAATTGGTACGATGCGTGTGCTTACTGCAGATGGTATTCGACACCGAAGGGAACAGTCAGACTTCCAACTGAAGCGGAGTGGGAACATGCGGCACGGGGTGGACATCAAGCTCGCGAGTATCCCTGGGGTGATTCAATACCTGACTGGGTACCAATGACCGGACGTGGTCCGCTCCAGGCCCCATGGACTGTCGCCCATGGTGAACCGAACGATTTCGGCCTTTATGGAATCGCAACAAACATCCACGAATGGTGCGCTGATTGGTACTCTGGTGATTTCTATGCAACTTCTCCAGCATTTAATCCCGTAGGTGCATCAACCGGTCAGCGACGAGCTTCAAGAGGCGGTGCGTGGCGACATGCTCAAACCATCAGCCGAACGGCCTCGCGCAGTCGACTCGGTCCCTCATTGCGGTACACGGACTATGGGTTTCGTATTGTGAGAACCGTTTAACAGGTTACATAACATGAGCGTGTTCGAAAAATCGATGGCTATCTCGCATGCCGTCCACCAAGCCGGTGGCCGCGCGTTAATCGTTGGAGGCTGGGTTCGAGATCGCCTACTCAAGCGACCGTCAAAAGATCTTGACCTAGAAGTCTACGGGGTTTCTGCCGAACAACTCCGCCAGCTTCTTTCCGCATTCGGACAGGTCAACACAGTTGGCCAAAGCTTTGCCGTTTTCAAAATCGACTCGATGGACGTGTCCTTGCCACGACGTGAGTCTAAAACAACGGCTGGGCACCGGGGTTTTGAGGTTATTGGAGATCCTCACCTACCTATTAAAGAGGCCTTTCGGCGTCGTGATTTCACCATTAACGCAATCGGTTGGGACCCCCTTACCGATGAATACGTCGATCCATTTCATGGACGAGATGATTTGACGCGGGGCCTACTCCGAGCCGTAGACGAACGAACGTTTGGAGATGACAGCCTTAGAGTTCTACGAGCGGTCCAATTGGCTGCCCGATTCGAATACAAACTCGACCCGCCCACCGCTGTCATTTGTCGTGCCACCAAGCTAAACGATCTCCCAGCCGAACGGGTCTGGGGAGAGTTCGAGAAGCTCCTCATATTGGCAATTCGCCCTTCACTAGGGTTTTGGCTGGCACTTGAAATCGGCGTAATCGAACAATTATTTCCAGAACTTCAGGCCCTTGTAGGATGTCCCCAAGAA
>NZSH01000016.1 GCA_002696705.1 Woeseiaceae bacterium
TGTCCGACACTCGGCACCATGACGTAATGTGCTATTAATGCAATGGGTACGAATACCGGAACTCCGATCTCGTGTACAAGGTTAGCTGCGCTGTCGGATAATTTCATCAATAATACCGTATTCTTGAGCCTGTTCGGCTGACATGATGTAATCTCGCTCAGTATCTGTTTGGATACGTTTGATGGACTGGCCTGTGTGTTCAACTAGAATTTTGTTGAGCCGTTCACGAATCCGAACAATTTCACGCGCGGCAATATCAATATCTGTTGCTTGTCCGCCAAGCCCAGACATTAATGGCTGATGAATCACAATTCGTGAATTTGGCAGCGAAAATCTCTTATCTTTGGTGCCCGCGGCTAGTAGCACAGCTGCCATTGAAGCTGCTTGCCCAATACAATAAGTTTGCACATCTGGTTTAATAAATTGCATGGTGTCGTAAATCGCAAGACCAGCAGAAATTGAGCCGCCAGGACTATTGATGTACAGCAAAATGTCTCGAGTGGGATCTTCTGCTTCAAGAAACAACATCTGTGCGATGACAAGATTAGCTACTGCGTCATCAAGCGCCGAACCAATGAAGATGATACCGTCTTTCAAGAGGCGAGAAAAAATATCGTAAGCGCGCTCGCCTCGATTGGTCTGCTCGACAACCATTGGTACCAATTGTGCTCGTTCGTCATTCATTGATTTTTCTCAATTTCTAAATATAAAGGATTATTAAGTTCTTACTTTGTTGCAATTGTTGTACGCGATAGCAAAAAATCAACAGCTTTTTCACGACGAACACTTGTCTGTAGACGATGTAATCCACCTTCTTTTTCCAATCGTGCTCGAAGGGCTGCAGGTGTACGACCAGCACGTTCTGCATAGCGGGTCACTTCACGATCGATGTCTGTATCATCGACAGTGAGATTTTCGCGGCGTGCAATTTCATCAAGTACCAATGCGCTACGCACTGCCTCGATTGCAGGTTCGTGCTGCTGTTCTCGGAACTCTTCCCAGTTAATATTTGCTTTCATTGGGTCGACCTGTTGCTGGATTAATCGCCGTGCGAGTTCTTCAACTCGTCGGTCGGTCTCTTTCTTCACCAGCACTTCAGGCACTTCGAATTGTGCACGTCCGGACATTTGTTTCAGTACGTTTGCGCGCACTTGTTGATCTGCTGCTTCTTCAGATTCACGCTGCAGGTTTTCGACGATTTGTTTACGTAATTCAACGAGAGAGTCAAAGGGACCAATATCTTTAGCGAATTCATCATCCAGTTCCGGTACGACTCGACTTTTTATAGCTTTGATCGTTACTGAGTAGCTTGCCTTCACCCCGGCTAACTCTTTTGGTGTGTAGTCTGCTGGGTAAGACAACGTGAATTCTTTAGTGGCACCAACTTCAAGACCAAGAAGTTCTTTGTCGAAACCAGGAGGGTTGATTGATGCACCAATCTCAATGGCAATATCTTCGTGTCGTTCTGGTTCAGTTGGTGTTGATTTGTCAACCGTATCGTTGTGCTCAACCTGTCGTGTCAAATCTAAGATTACAGAATCGGCTTGTTGAACCGGTCGATCTTCAACCGGATCAAAACGTGCCGCCTGGTCACGTAATCGCGTGAATGCCTGCTCGATGTCGTCATCGCTAATTTCTGTGGACGGTCGGGACGATGAGAGCGATCCATAGTCACCAAGTTCAATAGGTGGAACTGTTTCAAAAGAGGCAGTAAATGTAAGCGCTTCGCCTTCTTTGACTAGGCCATCACGAATGCTCGGCGTTTCGAGAGGTTCCAGTCCACGCTCCCGCAATGCATCGTCAACGGCGCGTGGTATTAATTCGTGTGCGACATCGTGGAGAATCTGATCTCGAAAGCGCTGTCGGACAATTTTTTTTGGCACTTTACCGCGTCGAAAGCCAGGTATACGAGCGGATTGCCTATAATTTAGGGCAACACGTTCGATCTCGGCGTCGACTACGTCACTTGGAATCTCGAAGACGAGATTCTTTTCCGTATCGCTGATATCAACAAATTCGGTTTTCATGATTAATTACAAGCTGATGAATTCTTCCTTTCAGACCGCACCAGATATTGAGGGAGCCTGAGGTGATTCGCGGTTACTGTGATGGTGCGAAAGGGGGGAGTTGAACCCCCATAGCCTTGCGGCTACCGGATCCTAAATCCGGCGCGTCTGCCAGTTCCGCCACTTTCGCGCGACTCCAATTTGAAGATGTCGGTTGACACCTGGGTTACCCTGGCCAATTAGATTGCTATGTGCCTTCGTCACCGTCGACTAGGTCACACCCACCGACTTATCTAACGCTGGTTCTATTAAGTATACCTGTCTCACGGACTGCGATGCGAACCAAGCGTCAGCAGCTGCATTTTCTTGGTTTGATCTTGGTCGTTACCCTGGGAATAGAGAACCAGTTGTCACTGTTGCATCAGAACGTTCCCTTGTGCGCAATCGTGTGCAGTCGACGATGTTCGAGATAAGATCCTGGTACGATAGTATGTCCGTAGTGACTTCCGCAGATTGTTAATAACTGAGAAGATACGGTCGATTTTGGTCGCCTAGGACCAATGTTTTTGGAGTTTGTGATGAGATGGTAGCTTACGAGGACCGGACGCGCGATCGCGGAGCCCGTTTTCTTATCATTGCAGCTAGCCTGATCGTGGTAGTTGCTGGATTACGCGCTGCTGGGGAATTACTGCTGCCGTTTTTAGTCTCTGTTTTCCTTGCAATCATCAGTTTGCCCTTAATGGAATGGTTAAAGCGCTGGCGTGTTCCCATCGCTCTTGCGGTCCTATTGACTGTCTTGACTAATATAGCCATTTTGGTTGGCTTGTTAGTGGTAGTTGGTCAGTCGCTTAACGAATTTACGGCGGCGGCGCCTGGTTACCAAGCAAGGTTACAGGAATTGATGGCAGAGCCTCTAACCTGGCTCCAAGAGCGTGGCGTGACGACCGAGGAATACGGCGAGATGGACCTTATTAATCCAGGCGCCCTAGTGGATCTTGTTGGTGCTGCGCTGCGGGCAGTAGCAACCATTGCGCAAAATACGTTTCTCGTAATTCTAACGATGGTATTCATTCTGTTTGAGGCGACTGGTTTTACTAAAAAATTACGAATGGCTTTTGGAAATCGATTACAGAACGTTGAGCGGTTCGGAGTCATGGTCAGTCAAGTTCAGCGTTATCTCGCGATCAAGACGCTTATTAGTGTGGCGACGGGGATCTGTGTTGGTTTGTGGGTATCACTTCTTGGTCTTGGTTTTCCACTTTTGTGGGGACTCGTTGCCGCCATTTTCAACTACATTCCCAATTTAGGCTCAATTTTGGCAGCGATTCCTCCGGTGCTGTTTGCCCTCGTGCAATTCGGTCCAGGACACGCAGCCGTTGTTGCAATGGGGTACCTGGTGATTAATGTCGTATTTGCGAATTTTCTCGAACCCTATTTAATGGGACGGAAATTGGGATTGTCTACCTTGGTGGTGTTTCTTTCGCTGGTATTTTGGGGCTGGGTCTGGGGGCCAGTCGGCATGCTCCTGTCAGTGCCTCTCACAGTAATCATCAAGATAGCGTTAGAAAANACAGAAGACTTTCGCTGGCTNGCCGTAATGTTGGNCGCCAGNCCNAGAGGTTCGGNGCCAAGANTTTTTCGGCGCTAGCCNTCACCTGTCGTTNTANCCTATGTCNATTTTAAAGTTCTTAGGNCTTGAGCGACCTNATAGCCAACTTGAGGATACCGGNACCGANACCGAAACGGTTCAGANAATCCTTGCAGAATTGGATTGCCTNGAGCCTGATCGNGCGCGTTANTTGGCAGCTTTTGCNTATGTGCTTGGTCGTATTGCGCATGCCGATCAACACATCAACGATAANGAACTTGACCTNATGACACANATGGTCCAAGAACTTGGTCATCTGTCNAANACACAGGCACTGCTCGTTGTANAGATTTCGAAAAATCAGAATGAGTTNTTTGGTGCGACAGAAGATTTTCTAGTTACCCGTCAATTTCGAGAAATTGCGACTGATGTACAGTGTCGAGAATTACTNGACTGCGTATTTGCCATNTCAGCGGCTGACGANTCCATCTCGGCTNTCGAGGAGANTCGGATTCGGCAAATTGCTAGCGAATTAGGANTAGCCCACGACGNGTATGTATCGGCTCGGNCCGCATATACGGAAAAGCGTGACGTGATCCGTTCATTCCGAAACAGTGCACAGTCGGATTAAGCCGGNTNTTGTCTTNTTTAGCGTGGAGGAANAGTGAGCCGTCCCGGATTCGTCGTGTCGAAATCCTNCAAAAANGTCGAGACCANCTGAAGCACNTGGTTCGGCATGGCTGTTGCCAGATCTGCCGCTGACATTGCACCGACAACACCCGTCTGCCAAGTGACAGCATCGGGAACAATCGTGGCAGGTTCACGCTCTAAGTGAACTGATTGCCGCAGTTCAACCTCAGCACAATAAATATAAATTCCACTTCCAAGAGTTAAATTTATATTNACGTAAAGGTACGCGGAACNAGTNGGAAGCAAGAGAAACCCCGCGCNCTTGAGATANCTTTCAACGGATTGTTGAAGNTGGTCGTGGGTTAATCCGTCGATTTCAGCGTCTTGGCCAAGTGGTTGNACTACNACCTCTACGTCGNTAATGCCCTGNAGGCTNCTNCGNGCCTGTTCNGAGTTCTGGGCAAGGGTTGATNCAGACATCGNGAGAACAANAGTNGGCAANGCGAGNAGGATTCTTGTGCTNATCGACAATAGTCTATTCTCCAGATTGAGGATNCGAATTAGCNTAACNGGTTGGCTTTTGCTTCCTGCTGNTTNCCCAACCAGAGNNCGAGCCCGAGCCAGACTGCNGAGAGNGGGACAGCNGCAAAAGCGATGCCAGTCATGCCAAGTCCNATGATACCCATNAAGACATANGNCCANGCACCAATCTGATCGCCTGCTCGGTAAACAAAGGTGTCGATAAAAGCCTTTGCCTTGAATTTGTCATCNCGAGTGACNACNGTATACAAAAGNTCCCGAGTCGGNCTGGCTANAGCATAGTTAGTTGCCCGGCGTAGCGTTTGAAACACCACAATCACTAGCAATGTCGGNGCGAAACCNAATATTGAGAAACCGATCACGCAGACCGCGGGNAGCAAGATTAAGGTGAGNGCTACACCAAGCACCTTCAGGAGGCGACCCGTCAGAAACATCTGAGTGCCCAGTGTAAGNAGANTTACGAGTAGATCAATCNTGGCGAAAAANGCNGTGCGAACNGCACGATCGTCGAAAGCNCTATCGACAATGTCAGCTTGGTGAAAATAAAGNACAGTNCCAGCGATTGCGAACAGAAACATNTAGGAGCAGATGCCTAGNAGGTACGATGATTGNAACGCATGGCTNANNCCAGAAAAGATNCNGCCGCCGATTATGTTTTCAGGGTGAGNGGNNGAGGGTAAATNGCTAAATCGANTTGCAATGGTCGAAAGTCGNCGTACGGCNAAGATNCCGATTTCCAGCAGNNCCACTGAAATNAGTAATAAATTAATCGGNCCNAACAATTCNGCTAANNNCATGGTTAAGCTAGACCCAGCAATNGCACCCAGCGTGCCACCCACNCCAATAAANCCNAACAAGCGTTTACCTTGAGCACTTGTAAAGAGATCCGCCATGAAAGCCCAGAANATAGATACGACGAAGAGGTTGAAGACACTCGTCCAGATGAAGAAGACCCGNCCGATCCAAATGTTCTGCGCTTCAGTNGCAAGATGCAGCAGTAGGAAAAATACTAGGAGGTTTCCCATAAAGAANCGGTAAGANAGCGTTATGAANCGGAGCCGTGGTAANCGAGCNACTAAGGCAGCGTAGGGCNGGTTNCAAATGANCATGCCGACTAACGTGCCAGTAAACAACCACGGTANATTGTNGACTCCACCNGCAACNCCCATCTCGTCTCGAATTGGTCGGATNANGTAGTACGCGGTGAGAACACAGAAAAAGTAGGCACATGACCAAAGCATGGCGGCGACTTCTTCATTCCGCACGTCGACNATTCTGTGTAGCACTCGCGTTGGCCANGATGGCGTATGCGGTTGGAGATCTATCATCTGGATTACAGCGACTCGANGAACCGCACCATGCGTTGGCGTTGCCGTTCGTCAGGTAGCCGCCCTTGAGCAGCNCCNAGATTGTCTGCNACATACCGGACTCGCGCAGTNCCAGGGATTACGCAGCTGACAGCAGGGTGGCCAAGGANNTACTTGAGGAAGAACTGACCCCAACTTTCGCAATCAAATTCAACAGCCCAGTCTGGGAGCGGGCGGTCGCCAACCGCATCGAAGAGTCGACCTCGGCCATAGGGAAGGTTGACCCAAACTGCAAGACCATGGTCGGCAGCGACTGGCAGAATTCGATCTTCTACAGCTCGTCGGTCGAGAGAATAATTCACCTGAATAATGTCGATCTGCTCACGGCTAATCTTGTCGGCGAAATTATCATGTTGTCGATTCGATGAAGTCGTCATACCCACGTAACGGATCAATCCTTCTGCTTTCCGCTCCCGCAGAGTCGCGAGCTGCGTATCGGTATCGACGAGATTGTGGACGGCGACAAGATCGATCATGTCAGTCCGTAGTCGCTCCCTCGATGTTTCCATTTCTGACAAACCCGCACTGCGACCTTCCTTACGAACCTTAGTTCCAAGGAACAATGCGTCACGGATGTTGAGGTCATCGACAATTTCCCCAACAACATCCTCAGCCGCACCATAGGATGGGGCAGTGTCGATCACTTTACCGCCCAGTTCCGAAAACAACCGGATGACTTCTTTAAGTTCACCCTTGTCTGCGGCTGTCGTCACATTGTAGCGCCGGGCCGTGCCAATGCCGACGATTGGAAGTCTTTCACCCGTTGAAGGTATCGGGCGTTGGATAAGTGGTGCACTTTGCCTTGCCAGTGACACCTCAGGAAGTAGCAGGGAAGTTCCAGCACCTAGTCCCAATTGCATTACTTGTCGGCGGGTTAGTTTCATAGCGTTCACTCCACATTAACTTTCACTTGATCGGCACTTTTGGCGCCTTCTATTCGCACAGAACCAATGTCTGAACGTCTCGTAGTCTACAGCTACATCCACCTAAGTCCAATTGTTACTGTGTTAGTTAGACCGTCCAATGTTTTGATGCAACACTTGTCTATTAGATTTGACATTTCGAGTGGCCTCGATTTTCTCAAAGATTTCAAATTGGCACAGATTTTTGACAAATCAAGAGTTTCCGATGGAAATACTCTTGCGATATTGACGAAACACCTCACTATTGGCTGTACAATTCTGAAATAAACCGGCTTGCGATTTTTTTCAGACTTTCGCAGGGGAGTGCTAGCAGATTATGAATCTGCAGAAAATTATTTTCTGGACTCATTTCGTTGTGGCTGTAGCTGTCTCGGTGATCGTCCTTATGCTGTCGGTCACGGCGGTCGTGCTCACATACGAAAGACAACTCACCGCGTGGTCGCACCGCAAGTACCAGGCTCCGCCTACGAAATCACAGACAACGCCGCTCTCAATCGATGAGTTGCTTGAGCGAGTCGCCGTAGGCGAGCCTGAAATTGCCCTATCCGCAATTACCTTGCGTGCTGATCCAAGGGAACCTGTTGCCCTGAATGTGGGTCGAGGCGACTATCTTTACGCCAGTCGTTACACCGGTAAGCTCCTGAACGATGGCGACGGTCCGATGCGGCGCTTCTTACGAAGCACTATGTATTGGCACCGCTGGTTCGCTCTAGAGGGGGCTGACCGAGATTTTGGTCGCGCGATTACCGGTGCGGCAAATCTTGGATTTTTCCTCCTCCTGGTGAGCGGGGTCTATCTTTTGTGGCCGCGGACGTGGAGGTGGCATTCGGTTCGCAGCATTATTATCTTCCGCAGCGACCTGAAGGAGAGAGCGCGAGATCTTAACTGGCACAATGTGATCGGGTTCTGGTTGTTTGTGCCATTACTGATTATCGTGACGAGCGGTTTAGTCATTTCCTATGGCTGGGCAGGCGACCTTGTGTATCGGGCAGTTGGTGAAGTCCCTCCCGTTTCGATCTCGGTGCGCGATGTAAGGACCAACGTGCAGACGAACCATGCTTCTATTACACCATGTAGCTATCAAACACTCGTAGAGCGTGTGGTCGAAACGGTGCCAGACTGGAAAAGCATTACCTTGACAGTTCCAGAAACGAGCGTCGCACCAGTAGTTTTCACTGTTGATCGAAGCAATGGTGGCCAGCCGTCAAAACGGCTAGACTTGACCTTCTCACGCTTGGATTGTGTGGCGTACGTGATGGGAGGATATCCCACGTACAGCCGTGGTCAAAAGCTACGTAGTTGGCTCAGGTACGCCCACACAGGTGAAGTTTACGGATTCGTGGGACAAACCATCGCTGGGGTGGCTTCGCTGGGTGGTGTCGTGCTGGTTTGGACAGGTCTGGCGATGGCTTGGCGACGCTTTTTTCGCTCGTGACAATTCCAGCGGTCGTTAGCTATCACGATTGTTACGAAAACGAAGTTGCGTCAAACAGTCCACCGTGCTGCAAATAGTGCGCGAAGCTTACGGAAAATAAACACGCGTTCAATAAAGTTCTCGCGAAGTTGTGGGTCGTGTAGACGTCCCTCTTCTTCCATTGGCAGGTTGGGGAACTGACGAAGCAGTTCGTCTGCGAAGAGGCCACGGCCCTGACGTTCCGATATTTCTTGGTTATGCTCGTTCCAAATTTTCACACGCTCCATCCCACAGCTAGGGGAGTCCTTTTTCAGAATATAGCCACTCAGGTTCTCTTTCGCTAACTCACGTGCCCGCCGTCTGGCGAATCGACGCATCTTCACTGTGAGATCGTTGCCACTTCGACTCACCAGGTTAATGGCTTCAGGATTCTTCGGATTGCAAATGAGCCGAATCGCTTCACGGGGTGTTCCGAGACCAAGCTCTACTTCTGGACAGACTGGGACCCATTCGACCAATGGTCCTAGTGTTTCAACGATATACAGGTCGCGCTTATGACCACCGTCGTAGCGGACCTCTTCCCCGAGAAGGCAGGCCGAGATTCCGATACGAGGTGAATCATCTTGTCGTCTTTGCATTTTCAAAAAAAATGGTGAGCCGCCCCGGAATCGAACCGGGAACCTCCAGATTAAGAGTCTGCTGCTCTGCCAATTGAGCTAGCGGCCCACTTCGAACGGTTTGCGGCGGACAATGTACTACGGGTGACGCAGAAGCGTCCAGTTATTGGTGACATCCGTTGCAAGTTTTTTTTGACTCTCTCAAGTACTTTGTGTGACTTACCGAATTTCTGTCCTGCACCAGAATGGCGCGCCCGGCAGGATTCGAACCTGCGACCTTTGGCTTCGGAGGCCAACACTCTATCCAACTGAGCTACGGGCGCTTTATTGATCACTGAGAAAATAATGGCGCGCCCGGAGGGATTTGAACCCCCGACCTACGGGTTCGAAGCCCGCCGCTCTATCCAGCTGAGCTACGGGCGCGCAATGTGTGAACCAACGAGTTACAGCTCCTCATGGATTTGTGCCACCGTTGGCTGGCCCGATCCACGATTTGAGAGCAGTGAATATTATCACGATTCAGGTCGGATGGGCCGCTGCCGCTCGAGCGATGCAACGACGGGATCGAGCGCGTCGCCGGCGTCGAGCTGAGACAGCGCGACGCCGAATACCCTGCTGGACCTCCAGACAGCCGGGCCCCGCTATCGTGTGGTGGGGCGTGATCCCGTGCGTGGCGAGGTGCTGATTCAGGGTGGACGCTGTTTCCCTTGGTACACTGTGGTTCGCCCCAGTGGCTCGGGCTCGGCGTGAACCCCGTGAAGACCGGCTAGATTGGTCTTGGTCTGGGCATCGAGATCGTGTGGGATGGCCTTCGGATCATCACCGCGCCGGTCCAGACCATCCGCCGCCGGGTTCGACCCGCCCCGCTCGGTCTGGCCGACCACATCGGTGCTTGGGTG
>NZSH01000017.1:0-9529 GCA_002696705.1 Woeseiaceae bacterium
GCTCGGCGAGTGCTGCTTCGAGACCTTTTTCATATGTTGATTCGTGAGGCACTACTGTCAGCGAATCGTTGTACTGAGAGAGATTCAGCGTTGAGAGTTCCAGGGCGGCGGGAGAAATATCGACGAAGTGTACGACTGGCGACTGCTGGCCGAACTGCCAGTTCGACAGCAACGATAACATTTTCGATCCATTTCCGCTTCCAAGCTCCACCAAAATGCTTGGTGAATTAGCTTTGGACATGATCGCCTCGCTACATTGCTTTAGGAGTCGAATTTCACCATTCGTGATGTTGTACCAAGGCAGTTCGCAAATTGCTTGAAATAGTTGTGAGCCCAGCGAATCATAAAGGTACTTAGACGGCAGTCGCTTGGGATTAGCCGAAAGTCCTTCGACTACATCGATGGCTAGCGTAGATTCTGACTCAAGCATCACGCTCATCGAGACGTCGCCAGTGCGTGTCATTGTGTGGACTCAGCATCGGACGTACATCGAAAACTGGCATACATATATGGGTAGTCCGGTCGGAACCAGTTTCTGAAGCTACGGCGGATCAATTCTCGTCCGGTCGCTTGAGAGGCTCCCTTGACAACGTAGTGATCATCATCAAAGAAATCCGAAGAATATTCTGGGTAGGAAGCCATTGTCTGAAAACCAGGAAATCCATTAAAGACCGTAGAGGTCCACTCCCAGCCGTTTCCAACCAAGTCATGCACACCCCACGCACTTGCCCCTGCAGGATATGAACCCACCGACACTGGGTCCCAGTTGCGGAAGTCAAAGTTTCCGTGGATTTTGCTAGGTTCTGCCTCGCCCCATGGGTGTAATTGTTCAGTTCCATTTGGTGTTCCGTATGCTGCTCGGTGGAATTCTGCTTCGGTCGGGAGGCGTTGACCCTTCCATCGCGCGTATGCCGCAGCTTCGTCGTGCGTCACATACACTGGCCAACTATGCGGCAGTGGGCTCAGACCAAACATTCCACGCCACATCCAGCGGTTACTAATTCGTTCCCAGAACATTGGATGCAAACGTTGAGTTGCTTGTAGTCGTCTCCATCCTGCTTGCGACCACAGGCTACTATTCAAGTACCCTCCAGCCTCGATGAAGTCCAGAAAATCCTGATTAGTTACGTTATAGACGTCGATTTCGAAAGCTGGAACTTCATCAATAACGAACTCTGGAAATTCGTTGTCCCATCCAAATGGAATTTCGTCAAGTTGACTTCCCAGTGTAGTTTTCCCCGCGGGTATGTGCACCGTTGTCGGTTTAGGTGCGGACTCGTTCCTGGGAGGCTCCATGTTAGCGGGTTTCTTCTTTTGGTCGGGAGATAAACGGTGCCACATATACAAGAGTGTTTCCTGATGCATAATCTCGTGTTCAAGCATTGTGAAGACGCTCTGTCCTCTACAGAGGGCTGGTTTGGCATCGTCTTCCAACGTTGCTGATGCAAGCATTTCGAGAATCACTTGATCCGCTTCCCTCGCATATTGTTGGACCGTCGTACGTTCTGGCCAAGTTTTAATGGCTGCTCTATTTGCTTCCTGAAAGTCACTTGGGTCGATTCCCCTCGCAAATAAAATTTCGAGATCATGGTTAATTCCAGCTTGGCCGAGGCCTTTCCTCAAAAAACAATTAACACTGAAAGCTGGAATATGACCCTCATAGAAGACGATCGGGTGCCGCAGAGGTATCGGTTTATCGTAGTACGTCTCTGGTTGGAGTAAATCGAATAGCATCTGTGTATGCCTACGATTATTGAGATAGGAGTCGATAGCGGATTTCCGATCGACGACGTTTTTATTGATTAAATTGGTAACGTTCATGTGGATTTAATTGTCTTGTTTACAGATTTCTTTTGTCTACACCTAAATGGAATGGTCACTCAGATGGTGCCGGAGGTGGGACTCGAACCCACACAGGGTTGCCCCTACGGGATTTTGAATCCCGCGCGTCTGCCAATTTCACCACTCCGGCTTCAATAAAAGTTATCTGCGGCGATCTATGCAAATGATCACCTGAAGGGACGTAATTATAACATGGCGATTCTTTGCATATGTTCAGCATATTTAATTTCTTGGCTGGCCGTCGAATTGCCATAGATACAAGGTCCGCGGGTTTCCTCGATAGTCTTTGAAAATTTCGATGCGGTCAGGTAACCAGTCGCCCATATCGAAAGCATGGGAAACGATCCTGGTTCCAGCTGAAAGTTGTCGAGTTAAAATCGGTCGTAATTTTATGTTCGAAGAGGACAGGAGATACAAGGTCACGACGGTCGCTTCAGATACGTCAGCCTGCAGTGCATCCCCCAGAATAAACTCAACTCGGTCCGTGACACCTTCACGTCTCGCGTTCGCATTGGATTCTGCTATTCGTTGTGGGTCAAAGTCGATTCCGACTCCCCGCGCACCGTATCTTTTTGCCGCGGTGATGGGGATGCGTCCATCTCCGCTTCCAAGGTCATATACGATATCGGTGGTCGTGACCTCAGCTAACTCAAGCATGCGATTTACTACTTCTTGCGGCGTGGGAATGTAGGGTGCTAAATCAGGGTTACGAGGTTGGCTATCGAGTTGGCTCGGTGATCCACCCAGCATGAAAATTCCGATAATGATCGGATACACCACAGGACCAATATGTCGAATTGATATCATGGAAGTCTCCTAAAACAAGCCGTTACCGCACTGGGTTTTTACACCGAGAGCTCTGATTAGTCACTCATTCCAAGTATGGCTGCAAGTAGCACAACATGAGAGGCTGTTCGCATCATGGCTGAAATGTCAGCCCACTCAGTCGATTGTGCTCGGTCGCCACCACGCGATCCCCCAAGGCCAATCGCAGGTGTGCCGTTTCCAATTGCCACATTCATATTGGACGACCCTCTATTACTCACTGTTGGTTCCAGCCCTAAATATTTAGCAATGGCTTCGGCGGTAGTTACGAGGCGTGACATTCGTGCTCCAGGGATTTGGCCTCCTGGGGTAAGTTGGAAGGCTTCCATTGTTAATGTGATTCCAGTCTCCTGACTTACCTGTAGTAGTTCCGCTTGCACAGCAGTTTCGATTATTTGAATAACTTTATTGTCAAGCGAGCGGATATCGAGAGAGAACCAGCCAGTTGAAGGTTTATGGTTAAAGACCGACCCGCTTTGGAGTACAGAGACGTTGATGACCGTTCGAGAATCACTATAAGTTTCCGGGTGTGGCAGTTGAAGAATTCGATCTACTGCTCTCGCGATTCCCTGGTTTACGTTCGGAAGCCCACCCGATAACGAATGTCCTGGTGGCCCTTCTGCAATGATCTTCCACCAATGAATGCCGATGGCACCATAGCTTATGCGTCGACCATCGCCAAGCACATCAATGAATCCAATGGCGCGATCTTTATATTGTTTATACAGTGCTTGCATTCCAACCAAACCAGTTTCTTCTTGCGCGACAGCCGCAAATACGAGGTCGTGCTGCGGTTGGAATCCTGCGGTGATTAAGGCAGCGGCTGCAGCCAAGATAGCAGCCGAGGTCGACGAAGTATTAGTACCAGGACCAACGAGACGATTTCCATCTATCCTGGGTGGTTCAGTCGCAGCCTTCTGATGGATGGCTACAGTTGCCAAATCATCGAGTGTTGCTACGAAGACGAGTGATTTTTCTGATCGTCCAGGAATAACACCAATTACATTCGGTGTGTCATCGACTACTACAGATTCGAGACCGACGGCACGCATTTTTTGGGCTACCGCCTTTGCTCGTTCACGTTCGTGTCCTGACGGAGATACGATCGTCGCAATTTGTGAAAGAAATGAAGCGGTAGTTAAGCGTTGCTCGTGAAGGTGTTCGAGTGCAGTGGCAATAATAGTTTCCTCAGCTGTAGTAGCGACTGTAGAGTGAGTGGTTNTTTGATTCGAGGAAGTTGGTTCTTGTACTTGAATTCCTTTAGCTTGGACGTGTGGNNCTANGNAGACCAGNGTNCAGGCAAGCGCACTAAAGACAACTTGGATAAAGCGAGTTGACCGNTTAAGANCACGAGACCNATNGCATNTANACATTTCACGTACTTTACTGCAGTTTGNATGNTGTAAGNGTGTCTAACTGATAGATTTGGTTTAGNTTGGAGNGTCTTATCNGAANNGATTGTGAAGGAGNGCAATCGATACCNACTTGNTTNANNTGTNANGCGAATATAAGGCGATAGTNTGTATAANTTGNTTGATTTTNNAAGAAAAATAGCTTAAACTNNANAGCTCTAGAAAAGTAGAAACGCCTTTCTTATAGNGTTACCTTACGGAATTGAGGACGATGTGAAATTTAAGGTTGGCGATAAGGTNATATACCCAAATCATGGACTCGGTATTGTAGAAGGTATTGAGACAGAAGACGATTCTGGGTACGACAGGCGGNTTTTATTTATTNCGAATGACTGCCAGTGATACTACGGTCATGGTGCCTTTGNNGAANGTTGATAACGTTGGCTTACGACGNGCGATTGAAGCTGATGAAATTGAAGNCCTGTTCANTCTGTTGGNTCGAGGGAANATTGACAGCCATCAGAACTGGAAGGGACGTTTTAAGGACAACTCGGATAAGATGCGNAGCGGTTCAATCTATGATGCTGTTGACGTACTAAAAAATCTGATGTACCTAAGTCGTTCAAAGAATCTTTCGTTTCGTGAAAAGCGGATGCTCGACCGTTCGAAGTTTCTTGTTNTAACTGAAATTGCTGAAGTCGGNCAGNTTGAAANANCGGTAGTGGAGGAGCGTGTGGATNGCNCACTTGAGNNATGTTTTGCTGCAAAGAAGCGNNCCTTGGCGAGGCGTGNAAAAGCGGCCAAAACGGCAAAAGCNGNAAAGTCCACGGCACGTGTTGGGTCACGTCGAACNACGCGAACAGCACGCGCTTCGTNAATTCGTTTATTNTTAATATTNTTATAACGAATTTGATGAACCCGATCCGGTTGCCACTGGATCGGGTTTTTTCTTAAGNTTGACCCNATGCTNTAAATTTCATCATGAGAGTGTTCCGCTTNTGTNTCAAGGCTCTCCGGTCNTCCGTCACCTATATTNGTGTCANCCTNTACACATTAATCATAGGCCCACCAGNNATTATGCTGGCGTTAGTATTNCNCTCACCNGTAGTGTTGTACTGGACNGGCTATCTAGGTNTNCACCTGGCTTTTCGATTAGCTGGCATACGAGTTCAGTCTTCCGGGNTNACGCANGTTCAGCCTAAACGGGTAGTTGTTTACTGCGCGAACCATACGAGTAATATCGAACCGCTAGTTCTGTTNTTATTGCTTTCCCCGCATTATCCAAANATTAANATTCTCTACAAGGCAGGTTTACGAAAGATTCCAATCCTAGGNCTTNCATTTAAGCTTGGAGGTTTTGTTGNGATTGAGCGGGGTAATCGAGACCAAAGTAACNTTGCNATTGATCANGCGGTTAATAGTCTCCGTGAAGGNANNTCGTTCTTAATATTTCCTGAAGGCACACGTAGTCANACAGANGAACTACTCCCNTTTAAGAAGGGAGGCTTCATCATGGCGGTACGCGCTCATGTTCCAATCATACCGGTAGCAATGNATGGTGGTCGTGCAGTCATGCGGCGAGGGAGTGCNCTATTGAATCCAGTGACGGTCCACGTGCAGTTCGGCTCACCAATTAGCACNAGAGATCGAGAATTTGCAGACCGAGAAGAACTGATAGCCGAGACAAAATCTTCGATTGAGGATATGTTGGGGCGNTGGAAANCGACNANGCCATTAACNCAAAGCGAATAGNTAANNGTGTTCCTACATGTNACTGAATCGANTACTATGATCATTCNGATTCGAGTTAAGTNTTTNANTTTAGAGATCCTGGCTACCGATTATAGGTGGTGAACCGTGTCTGATATNTCCGAGTTCACGACTAATCGCTTGTCTGTTTATTTACGTTGCCTTGATCAGTTGGAGGCTTCTGGTGTNCGTGCNGTNTCTTCCAAATCACTTGCTGAAGACTTTGGTTTAAATGCAGCTCAGATTCGCAAAGACCTGGCGCATTTTGGAGANCTTGGAGTGCGCGGTGTTGGCTATTATGTGAAAGATTTACGNCGNCANTTGCAGCACATTCTNGGNCTGGATTGCGGNCTTACAGTGGCGATCATGGGAGCNGGGAATTTAGGACTTGCACTGGCCGACTATCNTGGTTTCAAGCAGGAAGGATTCCGGGTTGCCGCGCTNTTTGANAACCTCCTCGAAAAAGTNGGAACAAGATCACGAAATGGCATTCCTATCTATGATATTAGGGANCTTAAACGGGTGACCAAGCGTGAAAATATTGCAATCGCAATNATCGCTGTTCCGATTCGATCTGCGCAAACNGTAGTTGATAAGGTTGTTCTGTCCGGCATTAAGGCTATNCTCAATTTTTCTCCTGGTTCATTACGTGTTCCGGAANACGTCAAGATGAAAAATGTTGACCTGACAGTGTCTCTTGAAAGNCTGTCATTTTACTTGGCAAGGGCTGACCGTGGCGAAGAAGAGTAAGCGTAAACGACAGTCNGTCAATCAACGTAAGGTTCCNANGCNATCACGNCGGGTTCCTGCAGCTAAGTTGTCNCATATTGATGTNCNAGGGCAGNCNCGAATGGTCAATGTGGGCGNNAAGCCCGTAACCACACGAGAGGCTACAGCNAGAGGCATGNTTCGGATTGGCTCTGCAGCANTNCGGGCTATTCGAAGNGGTCAAATAGCGAAGGGTGATCCCTTGCAGGCTGCTCGCTTGGCTGGCATTATGGCTGCAAAACGAACGGCTGAGTTGATTCCACTTTGTCATCCTTTACCGCTGAACCATGTTTCGATTGATCTTCGTGACCGNGNNGACGGATACGACATTGAAGCGTGCGTTCGNACNGATGCAAAAACTGGGGTTGAAATGGANGCACTCACGGCAGTAACGGTTGCAGCATTGACAATTTACGACATGGTTAAAGCGATCGACCGTGAGATGGTCATTGGTGAGNTTCGTCTNATCCAGAAATCTGGAGGGCGTTCAGGTNTGTACCGGAGACAGGATTCATAANANNTTTGTCAATGAGGTCAATGAGACGAAGTGAGTGCNANACAGCAGTTATCGAATGTTGATGTCACNACCTTGGCGGACCTNCCNTTCCATGTGCGCGACCAGTTTTCAAANTCGNAGCNTATACGGCAGTGTCAAGCTGATGGTTTTGATGATGTTTCNAGTCGTGAGTTATTTGAACGTATTCGAGAGTTGAGTCTGGGTTTCAANCAGTTCGGTCTCAATCAAGGTGATCGTGTTGCACTAGTCGCTGATAGCTGTCCCGAATGGACAATTACTGATCTAGCTATCTTGACAGCTGGTGCGGTCACCGTACCCATTTATCCGACGTTGGCNGCTGGGCAGATGAAGNGAATTTTGGCGGACTGTGCCGCGCGTTTGGTGATTGTGTCCGATGAGACTCANGCGGAAAAGNTGAGGAGCNTTCGGTCAGAGTTGCCAAATCTTGAAGCCATGGTGGTTATTGAGCAAGAAGCCAAATGTNTTNAAAATGAAAACGAACACTTATTAGCCAGTGTTGCNAAAGGNGGACGCGACCGTTTGGTCTCNGANNATGGNCTCGAAANGCGCTTCCGTGATNCTGCGCAATCAATTTCCCCCGATGCAATCGCGACGATCATCTACACATCTGGTACGACTGGAGAACCCAAAGGTGTGATGTTGACGCACCANAATCTTCTCTCAAACTTACATGCCGTTAGCCAGGTNATACCAATCTCGTCTGATGATACGGCACTCTCGTTTCTNCCTCTGAGCCATTCGTTAGAGCGGATGGTGCTTTATAANTATCTGTANAGTGGTGTNACCGTTGCCTTTGCTGAGTCACTTGANACGATCAAGCGTGATTTGTTAGCTGTGCGTCCAACCGTAATGAGTGGTGTNCCACGGGTGTACGAAAAGGTGCATGCACGCGTTCTTGAATCTGTAAGCCANGCCTCATCGATACGGCAGCTTTTATTTCGGTGGGCNTTACGGGTCGGCAGNCTTCGAAGCAATGCTAGTTTGTCTGGAAAATCTATTCCNNNGCATGTTCGACTCCAACATTTNTTCGCTGACCGGTTGGTCTTTTCGAAGATTCGNAGTGTTACTGGAGGACGGTTACGCGAGATTATTTCTGGCGGTGCTCCNCTTGGTGATGAAACAGCCGAGTTCTTTTTTGCAATCGGNCTACCTATTACTGAAGGNTATGGTTTAACCGAAACAGCCCCTGTNCTGACGGTTAANCCTAAGGGACGGTGGAAAATTGGCACCGTGGGGGTNGCGATTCCTGGGGTAACCCTTCGCATTGCTGATGACGGTGAAGTTTTAGCACGCGGGCCAAATATTATGGCTGGNTATTNCAANATGCAAGAGGCGACNCAGGCNGTTTTGCGAGATGGTTGGTTTNACACGGGTGATATTGGAACACTTGACGAAGATGGTTATCTAACCATCACGGATCGAAAAAAGGACATACTCGTGACCGCTAGTGGTAAGAACGTTGCGCCTGGACCAATTGAGTCNCTACTGAAACGCGATCCAATGATTANCGAGGCCGTGCTNATCGGCGACAGGCGNCGTTTTATCACAGCATTGATCGTNCCNAATCTTCCGGTTATTCANCAACGCATGGTGAACGGNGAAGCTTTAGCTTCACCATTGGAGGAATTACTTGTCCGTGAAGACGTANGAGCGCTCTTTCAGTCAGTCGTTGACGAGGTCAACGGNCAGCTATCACAGTTCGAGCAGGTCAAGCGATTTGCGTTACTACCNACAGAATTTACGATAGCGAGTGGCGAACTGACNCCAACNATGAAGGNGCGCCGTCGANTGATCGAANATCGATGGAAAATCGCTATAGAAGAGCTNTACGTTGATTAAGCTNTTGAGTTGCCTATCAGAAAANCCGAGCAGTAGGTATCGGCCACCAACGTAATTGCACACGTCCGATTATGTATTTCTTGGGTACCATNCCCCAGTGTCGGCTGTCTGAACTATTGTTNCGATGGTCTCCCATTACGAAATAGTAGCCCTTNGGTACAATCGTGGGGCCATAGTCTTCGTAACTTCGATAGTCTTGCGGTACGTACTCATCANGTAGGNGAACGTTATTAACGAACACCTGACCTCTGTCAATTNCCACTGCNTCNCCCTCTTCAGCAATCACTCGTTTCACGAANGACTTGTCNGGNTCGATNGGGTAATACAGCATAACGATTTCACTGCGGTGCGGTTCAGTGAGACGATAGATTANTTTATTGACGATAAGACGATCCTGATCTATNAACGTAGGNGCCATGCTTTGTCCTTCGACTCGAGCTACCTGAAAACCAAACGTGACGATNAGCGTGGCATAGACAGCAGCGGAGGCAAGCGTTTTGATCCAGGCTACAAATTCTTCTCCAATTCGAGTTAAGAGTGTAGGGNGGGTCGNGNTNNCGTTTGCAGNTTNGGNGTCGGCNGCATTCTTGCCAACACTTGATGAACGGTGCTGGTT